>NZ_VHLC01000110.1:0-28812 GCF_006547355.1 Myxococcus sp. AB036A
CCCCGGCGCCCGCCATGATGAAGGCGGCGGCGAGTGCTCCCGCGCGGCCCAGGTGCTCTCCGAACACGAGCAGCGCCAGGAGGATGGTGAAGGGACCCTCGAGGTTGAGGAGCAGGGAGGCAGCCACACCAGACATGCGTTGCAGGCCCACCAACATCAGGACGGGCCCCAAGATGCCTCCACAGAGGATGACCCCCAAGAGCAAGGGAGCATCCCTTTGCGACAGGCGAGCTTCCCGTTCAATTGGGGCGTGCGGTCGCAGCTTGCGTAGCCAGCCGAGACCCGTCAGGCCCAAACCCCCACCGAGATAGAGGAGGGAGGCGAGCACCAGCGGTGTGCTGGAGGGAAGTAGTAGCTTGGAAACGGGGGTACTCACCCCGAAGAGGGCCGCGGCAGACAGGCCCAAGGCTGCGCCAGCGACTCGTGGGGATAACGACACGGCTCTCTCTCCTTGGCCCGCCCGGTACTCGGTGCTGTTGTTACTATTGACGATAGTAGGGCGCCGGCCATAGAACCAGCTTCGTGAAGAAGCACACGTGGGAGCCGCTCGGCACGTTGGAGTCGGCTGTGATGAAGGTCGTCTGGAGCCAATCACCCATCACGGCGCGCGAGGTATGCGACCGGATGACGGGACGCGAGGAGCGTGCCTACACGACCATCATGACCACGATGGACCGGCTGCACCGCAAGGGGCTGCTAGAGCGTGAGAAGGACGGCCTGGCGTGGCGCTACACACCGGCACTCTCTCAGCCCGAGTTCGAAAAGGCGCTTGCTGACGCGCTCGCGGCGGACATTCTCCAGTCGCACGGCGAGACGGCGCTGGCCGCATTCGTGGACGCCGCAGCCGACGTGGACGAGTCGCTGCTAGACCGGCTCACGCAACTCATCGCCGCGCGCCGACGGGGCCGTCGATGACAGCGGCCCTGGCCTTCCTCCTGGAGTGCGCCGCCGTGGCCGCCGCTGTCGGAGGGCTGGCCTCTCTGGCGATGGCGGCGCTCCTCGGCACATGGCCCCGGAGATTGGCCCAGCCCGCGCTTCGAGCTGATGGTGCGTTCGTTCTGGGGACGCTGCCCGCCATACTGGCTCTGGCGGTGGTGGCCGCCGCCGCTGCGCCTTCCCTGTCCGCGCTGCTGGGCTGGAGCCGGGACCACTGTGGAAGTCACGGCCATCATCTTCACCTCTGCCTTCTGCACTCCTCGGGAGTGAGGCCCGTGCTCGCGGTGGTGGGGGCGATAGCGCTTGCTGCGTTTACATTCCGGGCGGGCGGACTTCTGTGGCGCGTCTTTCACACTCGCTCTCGGCTCACCGCGCTGGAAGCGTTGGGCTCCCTTCGTCCTGGGCCATTCCCAGTGGTGGTGGTGCCAGGGTCGCCGAGGCTGTGTCATGCAGCGGGAGTTCTCCACCGGCGTGTCCTCCTTTCTGGCCGCCTTGAGGAGGTATTGACGCCGCAAGAGCTCCGAGGCGTTCTCGCCCATGAGGAAGCTCACCTGCGGCGGCGCGACCCCCTGGCATCCTTGCTGCTCTGTGTCTCTGGGCTCTTCGTACCTCCACCCCTGGCTCGTGGTTTTCTCGCGACGTACCAGCTTGCGGCCGAGCAGGCTTGTGACGCGGAAGCGCTGCGCATCGTCGGAGACGGGACGGTGGTGGCTGAGGCACTGGTGAAGATGGCGGCCCTCCAGCGAGGGATTCGCGAAGCCACCGCTGTTCCCGCCTTCGGCAAGCTGGCTCTGGAAACGCGGGTGAGAGCCTTGCTGGATGGGGAGGCTCTCCAGTCCAGTGCGTCGCGTGCCCTCCTGCTCGGCGTGGGCGCGGCCGTCGCTGTGCTCACCCTCGCATTGTTACACACAGCCTTTCTCCACCATGCGGTGGAGACCGCCCTCCACTTCGTCTCCTAGGCGACGGCCATGCCCCTGCGAGCCCCCAGTCGTTTCGCGTCTTTGTCTACTATTGCCTGTAGTATGTTGACCGTCCTGCTTGCGCGTGGCGCTGCGGCGCAGTCTCCCTTGACTGAAGCGCAGTACGTGGACCAGGTCCTCCGGGGGAGTCTGGAGGCGCGTGTCGCGGAGGCAGATGCCGCGGTGGGCAAGGCCGCGGCTGTGGGGGTTGGACAATGGCCCAATCCCTCTCTGGTGTGGCAGCGGGAGAAGGCGACTTCCGGTCTGGCGGAAGGCGCGAGCCAGGACATCGTGAACATCTCCATCCCGCTGGTGCTTTCCGGGCGGCTGGGCCTTGAGCGCGAGGCAGCCGCCGCCGGGGCTCAGGCCGCGGAAGCGAACCTCGCGAGGGCTCGTGGAGAGTTGCGGCATACGGCGACGCTCGCTTTCGCCTCCGTCCTCGCGGCACAGGAGCGGCGCTCCATTCTGGAGGAGTCCCTGGCTGCATTGCGACGAGTGGCGGATGCCATCACTGCGCGGGAGCGCGTGGGGGAAGCATCGGGCTACGACCGGCTCCGAATCGAAATGGAGACCGCTGCTGTCGAGGACGCACACAGCGGCGCCGTCCTGGACGAACGGCGTGCGCTGATTGAGGCAATGCGCCTGCTGGGACCTGATGCGAAGTCGCTGCCGCCGCTTCAGGGGCCTTTGGCGCCGGAGCATCCTCTTCCTTCTGCGGAGTCGCTTCGGTCCGAGTTGGCGTCCCGTCGAGCCGATGCGCAGGCACTGGAGCTGGAGGCTCAGGGAGCGCGGGCTTCGCACCGGGCTGCGAGCCGCGGATGGATTCCGGACCCGACAGTGTACGGCGGTTTCCAAGCACTCGACATCGGGCGGCCAGGTGAGGGAGCTGGGTATGTGGTGGGGCTCACCCTGCCTCTTCCATTCTTCGAGAGGCAACAGGGCCCGCGGGCACAGGCGAAAGCACGAGAGCAGCTCTTCCTGGCGCGTCGTACCGCGCTTCTACACGCCGCCCACGTGCGACTCACTGTTGCGTTGGAAGACGTGGCGGGCCGCCGTGAGCGGCGCGTGAGGCAGCGGGAGGGCGCGTTGAAGCGTGCGGAGGAACTCCGCCGCGTCGCTGAGACCGCCTACCAAGGGGGGAGCGCAGACCTCCTTGTACTCGTTGATGCCGAGCGGACGGCCCGCGAGTCGCGGCTGACTGCGGTGGACCTGGCGCTCGCCGTTGCCGAGGCCGAAGCCGACCTCTTTCTACTTTCGGGCGCCTGGGATGGCGCCGAACTCCGGAGTTCCCAGCCATGAGTCGCTTGCCTCTTCTTACCCTGGTCCTGGCATGCGCCTTCGGCATGTCTTGCAAGGAGCACGGACATCCTCACGAGGGAGAAGCCGCCCACGGCCATGGTGAAGACCACGGGGCTAAGGAGCACGGACATCCTCACGAGGGAGATGCCGCCCACGGCCATGGTGAAGACCACGGGGCTGGGGAGCCTCATGGGCACGACGAAAGTGGCTCGCATGCTTCGGCGGGTGCAAAGGAGCCGGAACGACCAGATGTCTCCGTCACCGCGTACCAGGATGGCCTGGAGCTATTCATGGAGTACCCGGCGTTGGTGGTGGGGCAGCCGTCGCCACTCGTGGCCCACTTCACGGACGCGCGAAGCCCCGACGGCTTCCAGGTGGTGACGAAGGGGAAGGTGACGGCGACCCTCCGCTACGCGGATGGCTCCGAGGAGCGCTTCGTCGCGGAGAAGCTGCTGCGCGACGGCATCTTCAAGCCGGAGGTACGGCCCACGAAGCCCGGCGAGGCCACGCTTGCCCTGCGGCTGGAAGGAGAGCAGGTGGCCGGGACGGTGGAGGCGGGCAAGGTGACGGTGTACCCCACCGTGGCCGCAGCCGTGGCCGCCGCTCCTCCCGAAGAGGCCGGGGAGCCCACGGTGCCCTTCCTGAAGGAACAGCAGTGGAAGACGCAGTACGCCACGGCGTCCGCCGAGGAGCGCGTTCTCCAGGGCGGTGTGCGCGCCAACGGCGAGCTGAAGCCCGTGGCGGGCCAGGCCGCAGAGCTGTCCGCGCCCGTGGCGGGGCGAATTCAAGTGGGCGGTGAGGTGCCACACTTGGGGCAGGTGGTGAAGAAGGGGGACGTGCTGGTCCGGCTGGTGCCCACAGCGGTGGTGGGGGCGACGGACCTGGCCACCGTGGAGATGGAGGCCGCGCGGGCCCGGGCCGAGCTAGGGCTTGCCGAGCGAGAGGTGACGCGGGCGGCGGAGCTGCTCGCGGCCAAGGCCATTCCCGAGAAGCAGCTCGACGCGGCCCGGGTGGCGCGTGAGGTGGCGGCAGCCCGGGCCTCCGCGGCGGAGCGTCAGCTGGCCCTATACCGCGGCACGCAGAGCGGAGCGGGCGGCCCGGGCGGCGCGGCCTTCGAGCTGCGCTCCCCGCTGGAGGGCGTGGTGTCCTTCTCGGACGTGACGCCCGGCGCGGTGGTGGAGGCGGGTAAGCGGCTCGTGTCCGTCATCAACCCTTCGCGGTTGTGGCTGGAGGCGAAGGTGTACGAGGCGGATGCGCCCAAGGTGGAGCGCTCGCCGGGAGTGGCCTTCACGGTGGCGGGCTTCTCGCGCGAGTTCACCGTGGACGAGAAGACGGGCCGCCGGGTCGCGGTGGGTGCCGTGGTGGACCCCGCCACGCGCACCGTGCCCGTACTCTTCGAGCTTCCCAACCCTGACGGCGCGCTCAAGCCAGGGATGTTCGCCAAGGTGACGCTCTTCACGGGAGAGACGCTGCGCGCGGTGGCCATCCCGGAGTCCGCAGTGGTGGACGACAGCGGCCGGCCCACCGTCTTTGTCATGGAGGGGGGCGAGTCATTCTTCAAGCGCGCCATTCGCCCCGGCGTGCGCTCCGGCGGCTGGGTGCAGGTGCTGGACGGAGTGAGGGTGGGGGAGCGCGTCGTATCGAGAGGCGCTTACGAGCTGAAGCTGTCCACCGCCACCGGGGCCATCCCCGAGCACGGCCACCAGCACTGAGGGCGCGACACCTATGAATCGCCTCATCCGCTGGTCCATCGACAATCGCTTGCTGGTGGTGGCCGCCTCCGTGCTGCTGCTCGTGCTGGGCATCCAGGTCGCCCGGAACATGCCGGTGGACGTCTTCCCGGACCTGACTGCCCCTACCGTCACCGTCCTCACCGAGGCCCACGGCCTCGCGCCCGAGGAGGTGGAGACGCTCGTCACCTTCCCCATCGAAACGGCCGTCAACGGCGCCACAGGAGTGCGCCGGGTGCGCTCGGCATCCGGCGTGGGCATCTCCATCGTCTGGGTGGAGTTTGACTGGGGCACCGACATCTACACCGCGCGGCAGGTGGTGAACGAGAAGCTCCAACTCGTCGCCGCGCAGCTTCCGCCCGATGTGCCCCCACCCTCCATGGCGCCCATCTCCTCCGTCATGGGCGAGATTCTCTTCCTCTCCGTCTCATGGAAGCCAGAGGCGCTGGCGGTAGATGCTGCGGCCCGTGAGGCACAGATGATGGAGGCGCGAGGCGTGGCGGACTGGGTTCTGCGCAAGCGGCTTCTGTCCGTGCCGGGTGTCTCGCAGGTGGTTCCCATCGGTGGCGCGGTGAAGCAGTACCAGGTGCTGCTGCGTCCGGAGGCCCTGCAGGCGCTCGGCGTTTCCTTCGAGCAGGTGGCCAGCGCCTTGCGCACGACGAACCACAACGCCTCCGGTGGCTTCTATGTGCAGGGCGGGCAGGAGTATCTGCTGAGAGCGGTGGGGCGCGCGAAGAGCGTGGAGGACCTGGCGGGCACCGTCGTCACGGTGCGCGGCGGCGTGCCCCTCACAGTGGGGCAGGTGGCCGACGTGCGGGTGGGGCCTCGCATCAAGCGCGGAGAGGGCAGCGCCAACGCCCAGCCCGCCGTCATCCTCGCGGTGATGAAGCAGCCGGATGCGAACACCCTGGAGCTGACCCGGCGGCTGGACGCGGTACTTGACGAGGCGCAAGCCACGCTGCCGGAGGGCATGGTGGTGGGCCGCAACATCTTCCGTCAGTCGGACTTCATCTCCGTGGCGGTGCGCAATGTGTCGGTGGCGCTGCGCGACGGCGCTCTCCTCGTAGCCGTCATCCTCCTCGTCTTCCTGATGAATGCGCGGGCGACATTCATCTCCCTGACGGCCATTCCTCTGTCGCTCGTCGCCGCGGTGCTGGTGCTCAAGGCGTTCGGGGTGACGCTGAACACCATGACGATTGGCGGGCTCACCATCGCCATCGGCGCCATGGTGGATGACGCCATCATCGACGTGGAGAACGTCTTCCGGCGCTTGAGGGAGAACGCGCATCTGCCGGAAGGCCAGCGGCGCTCCTCGCTGGAGGTCATCTACCGGGCCTCCGTAGAGGTCCGGCACGCCATCGTCTTCGCCACCCTCATCATCATCCTCGTCTTCATCCCTCTCTTCTTCCTGGCAGGGCTGGAGGGGAGGATGTTGGCGCCGCTGGGGCTGGCCTACATCGTGGCCATCGCGGCTTCGCTGGTGGTGGCGGTGACGCTGACGCCGGCGCTGTGCGCCTATCTGCTTCCGAAGGCCAAGGCCCTGGGGGCGGGCGAGGGCCCCGTGCTGCACTGGCTGAAGGAGCGCTACCGGCCGATGCTGATGTGGTCCCTCGGCCGGCCCCAGGCCATCCTCGCTGGGGCCGCGCTGGCGTTGGTCGCCACTCTGGCCGTCGTACCGTTCCTCGGGCGCTCGTTCCTGCCGGAGTTCAACGAAGGCACGCTCACCATCAACGCGGTGACGCTGCCCGGCACTTCGCTGGAGGAGTCGGACAAGCTGGGACGGCGGGTGGAGGAGGTGCTGCTGTCCTTCCCGGAGGTGGTATCCACCGCCCGACGCACTGGACGGGCGGAGCTGGACGAGCACGCCCAGGACGTCAACGCGGCCGAACTGGACGTGGGGCTCGACCTCTCTCGGGGCGAGCGCGGCAAGGAGCAGCTCCTGAATGACCTGCGGAAGGCCCTGTCCCAGGTACCCGGCGTCGTCATCACCATCGGCCAGCCGCTCAGCCACCGCATCGACCACATGCTGTCCGGCACGCGCGCCAACATCGCGCTGAAGCTCTACGGGGACGACTTGGAGCGGCTGCGCACGCTGGCCGAGCAGGTGAAGAAGGTGGCCGAGCTCACCCCGGGGGCGGTGGACGTGGCCATCGAGCAGCAGGTGGACATCCCCGAGCTCGAAATCCGTACGGACCGGGACGCGGTGGCGCGCTACGGCCTCACCACGGGCCAGGTGGCCGAGGCCGTTGAGCGCGCCTTCGCCGGAGAGACGGTGGGCAGCGTGCTGGAAGGACAGCGGGTGGTGGAGATGGCCGTGCGCCTGGACGATGCCTCCCGGGCGGACGTGGACGCCATCGGCGCCACCCTTGTGGACACGCCCGTGGGCCCCCCGATTCCCCTGAAGATGCTGGCGAGCATCACGCGCGAGTCCGGTCCCAACACCATCAGCCGCGAGGGCGTGCAGCGGAAGATGGTGGTGCAGGCCAACGTCGCGGGGCGGGATTTGTCCGCAGTGGTGGATGACCTGCGAGCCCGCATCTCCAATGAGGTGTCCATGCCGCCGGGCTACTACGTCGACTACGGCGGGCAGTTCGAGAGCGCCGAGGAGGCCACGCGCACCATGGGTTGGCTGAGTGTGGGCGTGGTGGTCGGCATCTTCCTGCTGCTGGTGGTGGCATTCGGTTCGGTGCGCAACGCGCTGCTCACGCTCATCAACTTGCCCCTGGCCCTCATCGGCGGCGTGGTGGCTGTGGCGCTCACCTCCGGGGTGGTGAGCGTGGCGTCGCTGGTGGGCTTCATCACCTTGTTCGGTATTGCCACGCGCAACGGCATCCTCATGGTGAGCCACTACGAGCACTTGATGACGGAGGAGAAGAAGGGGCTCTCCGAGGCCGTGGTGCAGGGCTCTCTGGAGCGCCTGGCCCCCGTGCTGATGACGGCGCTGTGCGCGGGGTTGGCGTTGGTTCCGCTCGTCATCGCGGGCGACGAACCGGGGAACGAGATTCAAGCCCCAATGGGCGTCGTCATCCTTGGCGGGTTGTTGTCCTCCACCTTCCTCAACATGTTGGTGGTGCCGGTGCTCTTCCAGCGGTTTGGCCGCCCACCTGAGCTTCCCTCTGTCTCACGCCCTGAGGAGGGGTAGGCGGAAGATGGCTCGCGGGGCACAGCCAGGCTGCTCATTCATCGCGGCGCTCCTCGTAGCGCTGTGGGTAGCTTCGCCCATTGGTTGGGCGGTGCACGCCGGCCATCATGAACACCGCTACTGCCCGGAGCATGCCACCTTCGAGGAGGCCCGCCCGAGTCAGGTGGCGTGCCAGCATGCGCACGATTCCGGCGCGCACGGCGTGCATGCCTCCGCGCACGATGCTCCCGGCCAAACGCATCAGGCGTGTCCGAGCATTCCTTTCGACATCCGCCAGCTGGGACTCCTCGCGGTTCCCCTGCTTGAGCTGCCCCACGCGCTGCCGTCGTGCGTCGATAGGCGAGCGCGACATTCGCATTCATTCGAGCCGCTCACCGCGCTCACCCGGGCGCCCAAAGCTTCACCTCCACTTGGCACGGCTGTTCCCACTGCCGCCTGAGTCCAATCCCAACTGGCGCTCTTTCCGCGCCGTGCTCGTGGAGTTCTTTCGTGCTTCTTTTTTCACCCCGGGAGGCCGGGGCTCTAGTCGTCTGCCTTCTTGTCGCTGTCCCTTCTTCCTTCGCTCAACCTGCGTTCCTTTCTCCCCCCAATCAGGAGGCTGCGGATGCCGGGAGTGCTTCGCAGTCGGTCCCTGCCGAGAGCTCGGACGCGGGCGTGGAGGTGAGCGCCGAAGAGCTGGCAGAAATCCAAGCCGTCTTGGGCGAGGATGCCGCGCAGGCCGCCCAGCCCAACGCCGTCCTGTCAGAGCCTGCGCCATCCTCCGGAGTACTTGGCGCCGTCCAATCTCTCAACCCTGACCTGTCCTTCATCCTCGACGCGTCACTCGCTGCGTTCTCCGCCGAGGAGCCACTTCAGTCTGGAGGACATGACCCGACGAAGACGGGCTTCAACTTCCAGCAGCTTGAGATGTCCGTCGGGGCCGCTGTGGACCCCTATTTCCGATTCGATGCGAACATCGTCTTCAGCCAGTTCGGCGTGGAGGTTGAGGAAGCCTACGCGACGACGCTCGACCTGCCCCTCAACCTCCAGGTGCGAGCTGGACAGTTCCTTACTCGTTTCGGCCGTATCAACCCAACGCACCCGCACTCCTGGGACTTCGTGGACCAGCCGTTCATGCTGGGACGCATCTTTGGCGGCGAGGGTAACCGTGGGCTAGGAGTGGAGGCCTCCTGGCTTGCTCCGCTGCCCTGGTTTGTCGAGGTCATCGGTTCTGCCACCGATGCTGCGGGTGGTGCTACAGCACGTAGCTTCTTCGGTGACAGGAACCTGGGGGTACGCACGCCCCTCGACTTCCAACTCACTGGTGCGGTGAAGCAGTTCTTCCCGCTGTCGGACGATACGTCTCTGCTTTGGGGCGTGTCGTATGCAACGGGGCCCAATTCTACGGGCCATCGCAACCGCACCGATGTGTTCGGCACGGACGTGTACATCAAGTTCCGCCCTGTCACAGCGGCCAGCAACACGGTGGTGGCCTTGCAGGCCGAAGCCTTCTACCGGCGTCGACAGGTACCCAATGACGTGCTTCAAGACGTCGGAGGATATGCCCAGGTGTTGTGGAAGTTCGCACAGCGCTGGGGAACGGCGATGCGCTACGAGTTTGGCACTGCCGCCTACGATGGCCTGGGGAATAAGGCGGTGGACTTCCTGGACCCGGAGTGGATGGACATGCGCCAGCGCATCAGCGCCAACGTTACGTTCTGGCCCTCCGAGTTTTCACGCATTCGCCTACAGGGGGCGGCAGATGCACCGGAGTGGCGAGACGAGACGGACTTCTCCGCCTTCCTGCAACTCGAAGTTCTCGTTGGCGCCCATGGCGCTCATCTCTTCTGAATTTCGGAGTGAAATCATGCCTCACTTTCTCTTGCTGCTAACTGCTGTACTGGGCCTCGTCCCCATAACGTCTTTTGCTTCGCTTCGGGTGGTGACTACGGTGCCGGACTTGGCTGCCATCGCTCGCGCAGTGGGCGGGAGCCGGGTCTCCGTAGTGTCGCTCTCCCTTCCCACACAGGACCCTCATTTCGTCGATGCACGTCCTAGCCTCGTGCTGGACCTCAACCGCGCGGACCTTCTGCTTGCGGTGGGATTGGAACTGGAGGTCGGCTGGCTAGGCACACTCCAAACGGGAGCGCGTAATGCCCGAATCCAGCCAGGTGGTCGCGGCTTCCTTGACTGCTCGCAACTCGTGGAGCGTCTGGAAGTGCCTCGGGGGCCTGTGGATAGGAGCATGGGCGACATCCATCCGGGAGGTAACCCACATTATCTCTACGACCCGCGCGCGGCGGTGCGGGTCGCGCGAGGTATCGCAGAGCGCCTGGGCGAGTTGGACCCCGAGGGAAAGCCTACATACGCTGCGGGCCTCCAGCGTTTCACGTCGGACCTGGAGGGGGCGCGGGTGGGGTGGGAGAAGCGCCTCACCGCCCTGCGCGGAATGCCTGTTGTGTCCTACCACAGGTCCTTCCCGTACCTTGCAGACTGGCTGGGATTCCAGACCGTGGGATTCGTCGAATTCAAGCCGGGCATTCCACCCAACCCCAATCATATCGCCCAGCTCATCGCTCAGGCTCGAACGCGTCGCGTGCAGCTACTCCTTCAGGAGTCATACTATCCGGACGCCTCTGCACGGCTTGTTGCGGATAAGGTTGGAGCACGACTCGTCGTCATCCCCGCCGGCACGGGTTTGCGTGCAGGGCAGTCCTACCGCGAGCACCTTGAGGAAATTGTCGGCCTGCTGGAGCGTGCCCTCAAGGCGAAGGAGACGCCATGAGGGCCCAATGGATTTTGTGGTTGCTGCTGGTTGGGGCCGCGGGGTGCACATTCAGCGATGGCGGACCCTTTGCTGAACTGGAGTCCACCATACTGGAGGCCAGGCTCATTGAGGCGCCCGGCCGTGGTGCCGGTGATGGATGGCAGCGGCTGAACACCGACTACCAAGCACGCTTTGACGTGTTCGTCTTGGATACAGCGGGCCTGACACTCCAGCGAACCCAGGCCGGGAGCGGCGGAGGTGGTGGCGGAACGTTCGATCCGGCCAATCCTCCCCCGCGCTACAGTAATTGCCACAGCGGGCACTGCCATCGGGACGACGGTGCCCTGGTGGATTTCGAGGACATCCAGGCGGAGATGGATGGAGGCGGCGGCGGGCCTACGGTGGTATCCGTCGTCAGCTTCCGTGGCGAGTCGCTAGACCTCGTGGAGGGAACTCGCAGGAGCCTCATCTGTGCGGAGTGCGATTTGCCTGAAGGCGGGGCCAGCCAGTTGCGCATGCCGCTGACGCGGTTGCTCCTGCGGGGGGCAATCCGCGATGGTCGAACTGAGGAAAGACTGGCGGGGGAGGTGCCCTTCTCGCTGGACCTGACCTTCACGGAAGAGGAGCAGGCAGTTGTAGCGGCCTCGCTCGACCTTCCCGCCGACCGCTCACAGCCACCACGGGTGTCGTTGGAACTCTCATTGGAACTGACTTCCGCACTGGTCGACAATGTCGATTGGGCTGCGCTTGCTAAAAATGCTGATGGCATCAGCCTGGGGGAAGACGCTAACAGCGACGCTCGGGCGCTCATTCTCCAGCAGTTGATGGAGATAGAGATGGCAACGAAGATATCTCGCACCTCGGACTGACCTCTGGGACGGGATGAAGGGCGCCTGGCTAACGCCGGGCGCCTCCGCGCCTAATGGTGCGTTCCACTGGTTCGTCTGCGAGTGGGCGGCATCCCTCTCGGTACTCTCAGGCGCCGCGGTTACCAGCGGGTGGCAAGAGGCCCGTTGTTATGGTTGAGTAGACTGAACCTGTTGGGTTGCATTTGTAGGTTCAAGCAGGAATTTCCCGCTGAAGGAACTTGCTGCCTTGGGGCGGGCCTAGCTGTGCTGCGGCCCTCCATGTCCGACTTCCACGAGGCCCTTGAGTCGATTTCGGAGTCCCCATGCTCCGAGCATCCTGGCTTCTCCGCTGTCCTAGCCTGTACTCGCTGCTGCACCTTCATCTGCGCCTTCTGTGCCTCGTCCCGGGCGGGCCTGTGCCTTCGGTGCCTCCACGCGGCTTCGGAGCTGGCGACGCGCAGGGCCCGGCTCGCAGCAAGCCTTGTTGACGGTGCCGCGCTCCTGCTCCCGTCCCTGTTCCTGGGTGTCCTCCGGTGCCTGGCCCTTCCGGACGAGGCGGCGATGACGGCTCCTGCCGTCTATGTCCCGGCGCTCCTCGTGTTGCTTGTGCAGGCCAGCCTGATTCGAGGCACGGGGGCGAGTCTCGGCAAGCGGCTCCTGGGAATCCGCGTCGTCAGAAGGGACGGGCGGCCGGCGGAAGTCTGGCGCATTGCCCTTTTGAGGAACGCGCTCCCGATGGCGCTCTGCGGCTACTGCGGCTGGTTCGGCCTCGTGGACGCCCTCTTCATCGTTGGAGAGGACCGACGGTGTCTTCACGACTGGCTGGCCGGCACCCGCGTCGTGAAAGCCCCACGAGCGCCGCGCTCGTTCGCCGCGCGGCTCGTGACTGGCTGAAGCGTTTGTTTCGGAGTCCCTTCCCAGTGAAGGGGGGAATGAGAGGCGATGACATGGAGAGAGAGTTGAAGTCTGGGCGTCCCCGCTGGCTGACCGGGCTCGTGTGCGTGGTGGTGGTGCTGGCACTGGGGTGTTCCCGGCCGTGGAAGCGGGAAGACACCAGGACGTGGGAGGGTTGCTGCCAGGGGGCTGACGCGTGCCTTGCGCTGCTGCAGGAGCTCCACGGCCCCGACACCGGGGAGAAGTGGCTGCCGCCGGAGCAGGCGTGTGCGGCCTGGAAGCTGGGGCGCGAGGGAGAGGGCGTCGTCCCTCGGCTGATTCCGCTGCTTCGGCACCCAGAGCGTCGCGTGCGCGGCGGTGCAGCACAGGCGCTGGCGAACATGGGGGAGAAGGCCACTGGCGCCTTGCCTGCGCTCATCGAAGCGTATGAGCGGGAGCCCGGTGGGCTGGCCCTGCACGCGCTCTCTTCACTTGATGACGAGCGAGCAGCGCCAGCCATTGTGCGCCACCTCCTGGAGTCGCCCACGTCGGCGCTGGAGCACCTCGGCCCGACATTGGCCCCGGTGCTGTTTGACGTGCTGGAGAACCCGGAGTCGAGCTGGGAAGCGCTGGTGCTGGTGCGCCACGTCCTCTCCCGGCGAGCCTCCATGCACACGGAGACCTTCGTCCCGCGCCTGCGGACGCTCCTCGCGCGGGAGCTGGAGGAGTCCACGCTGCGGCGCCCACCCGGGACGTCCTGCCCGTCGGCGCCTGCGCCAGGCTGCGAGGCGGTTTTCGACGCATGCACCCCACGAGCGGCCTACGTGGCGTCCGTGCTGGCGGCCCACGCGCGCGAAGGGGCGAAGGGCGAGCCCGAGGCGCTGCAGGCGCTACAGCGGGCGGACGTGCGCCTCACGCCCGTGGCGCTGCAGGCGCTGGTGGCCTTCAGGAGTCCTGCTGCGGTGCCGGGCGTCCTTGAGCAGCTCGCCGTGCCTGAATGCCGCGCCCGGGCCCTTGCGAGCCTCGTGTCCCTGGGGGACGTGGCGCGGCCAGCCGCGACGGAGCCGCTGCTGCGGCTGCTGGCCACGGGGAAGGAGGGCTGGGAGCGCGCACGGGCCGCAGAGGCCCTTGGACGCGTGGGAGACGCAGCCGCCCTCGAGGCGCTGCGCCAGGCGGTGGACGCGCCGCACAGCGAAGTCCAGGCCGCGGCGGTTGATGCGCTGGGCAGCTACGCCTTCCGGGAGCATGCGGAGGAGCTGGTGCCGCTGCTCCAGCGGGTGGGGACGACGCACGCCTCGCCGGTGGCGCGGAGCCACGCGAGGTTGGCCATGCAAGGCCTCGCCGAACAGGAGGTGCAGCATGCGGAGTCCATCGACTGCGCCCGCATTATTCCTGGACGTAGCGGGGGGTGGACGCTGAATGAGGGACACACCTCTGTCCAGTTGCACTGGGACAAGCCGAAGGCGCCCCCACAGGGGAGTCCCTGCGCAGCCGTGCCGGGTGGGGACTCCGCATCCGTCCTCGAAGCCATGGGGGAGGCGTGCCTCGTCGGATGGGACGACGGGGAGTTTGGGGGCACGCTGGAAGTGCATGAAGCCGGGCGGGTGACGGTGCTGGAGGCGCCCCGGGCCAACCCCCTGGTAGTCGTGCGGATGCACGACGCCCTCGTGGTTGTGGAGGGCCTCGCACACATGTATTTCGGGGCAGGGCGTCTGGTGCGTGTCGACGCCTCCGAGGGGCGGTGGCGTGCCACGCCTTGGGTGACTCTCCCAGGCGCGCCGATGGCATACGCACTGGATGAAGCGGGGGACTTGGTGGTGGGGACGACGGACCAGCGACTCGACGCATTCGTGTGTGGCCGGGCTGGCACCTTCGCACCCGCCCACGTGGTGCGCGTCACGAGGGACGGGCGCCTGGCCCCCGTCGAGCCGGATGGACGGCACTGACGCCACCGCGTGAGAAAGGGCGCCCCTCCTGGGATAGGAGGGGGCCTGTCGGGCGGGAGGGTTTCAGGCGCGCCGCGTCCGCGAGCGGAACTCGCTGGCCCAGCGCTGGGCGGTGGCTGTGGCGCGCTCGCGCTCCGAGGCCAGGGGCGGCTGCCCGGCAGGCGTTGGCGCACCTTGGCCGGAGGTGCCGTCCGCGCCTGCTGCCCCCTTCTTGCGCACCCACATGCGAGGGGTGGCGCTGACGGGCGGCGTCGGCGCGGGAGGCGCGGCGTCAGCCTTGGGCCTGCGTCCGCGCGGGAGAATGACGTCGGGAATGCTGTGGGGCGCGGCGTCCTCCACCCATGCAGCATGCAGGCGGCCCGTGGCCACCATGAGGCGCCGTTTCTGGTAGTGCGCCGCGCAGTAGCCCTGGCTGCGGTGGGGCCGCTTGCAGCCGATGACGGCACAGGCCCGGGCCATGGGCGCGGCGGCCGGCGTTGGTTTCACACGGACGGGCTGGGAAGCCTCTGTCGGTTGCGCGGGGCTCGCCGTGCGCACGGCCCGGACGGGCTGCGGCTTCTCGGAGAACCGCCGCGCAAGGCGACTTAGCGCTGCGGCGAGCGCAGCGACAGGGCCGGCGACCTCCTCTCGAATGGCCGCCCGAAACTCGGACTCAAGAAGCTGCGCTGGAAGAGCGCCGCCAGAAAGGCCCTGCTTCGGGTGGTGGAAAGGCTGCAATTCGCGAAGACGATGGGATTTAGGCATATGTAAAATGCGTTGCACCGGATGCGCCGACGGCGCCGCTGTGGACGCGGCGACAAAGCAACGCTGGGAGAGGATTACCATTCCCCAGGGCAGCGGCGTAGTCGATAGCGGTGCACGCACTTGCACACGGGATGTGACAGCCGCAGGAGCGCACCGCTTGAGGATGCCTTACTCCTGCACACTCTTGCAGTGGCCCGCGGGCGAGCTCACCACTTTGCTGTCCGTCACGACCTCGTTGGTCGGCGCCGGGCATGTCCCGTACCTCTCGACGAGGGCTAAGACATCCAGGATTTGCCTACCGCGTGATGACGCTCTTCAGCCCCGTTCGTGTCTCGAAATCCTGGGCCAGTCGCTCCATCTCCGCCGAGTCCTCGCAGCCCAGGATGAATGAGAAGGTGGGCTGCGTCGGATGTCGGTAGAGCAGCAGCGCTGCGTCTCCTCGCTCGTACAGCGCGCAGTGCTCGACAGGAGGGAGCCGCTTGAAGCCCTTCTCCTCGGCCAGCGCAGTCACCGCGTCGGCCCGGTAGCGAGCTGCGGCAGCGGCGTCATCCGGTGACGAGAACTTCCGCCGGAAGGGTAGTTGTGGCAGGCGAAGCTCCTTGAAGGTTTCGTAGTAGAGGAATTCCTCCAGCCCCACGTACATAGGGTGACTACCCTCTGGAGGATAGTTCTCGTCCAATAGTCGATTGACGACCAAGCAGTCGTCAGTCCCGTGAGGGCTTGAGCGATCAAGGAACCAATGCCAGCTTGCAAGCCCGTTGTCTCCTGCAAGGAAGATGTAGCGGCTGTCCTGCAGCCAGGACATGGTGCGGTATACGCCGAGAGTGCTGTGAATGGAGAAGTGGGCATCGGCAATCTCAAGGTCGCCCATGCTCGCTCCCATTGTCTCCAGGAAGCGACGGTAGGCCCCTGGGAGAGGGCCCGCGTCTTCCTCCAGCATTGATATGTCGACCCAATCCGCCGGAGTGATTTTCTCAGAAAAGCCTGGGCGGTATTTTTCGACAAATTCAACAAAGGGTTTCATTGGGGCTCCTGGCTATTTGCAGATTGTCTTGCAGTACATGGCAGGGAGTTTTTCTTGGCACTCTGAGCACGACGGCACATCTTCGCCATGCTTGAATACCTGCTCGCGCTCCTTGGGTTCAGAGAGCTTCTTGGTGTTTATGTCTTCTTCTCGAATCTTGAATTTGATCTTCGGACCCCTTTCGAGCTTGATGCCCTCGACTATGGGGTAAAATAGTCGCTCGGCAAGGTGTTTGGGCTTGTGTCCCCCGAGGTTCTCCATGATCTGCTTGGCGGCACACATCCATTTCTCTTCTCGGGCCCCTGCTCCGACGCGAGAATTTACACACTCAAACTCCGCGGCTTTTACGGCCGGCCAAAAGCCTGGTGGCGCATGGCCTGAACAGGCCACGAGCTTCTTGGTCGCGCATGTGCATACCATGGCGCCAATCATGTAGCCCTTGGTGTATGAGTTGGTGTTTGGGGTATAGCGAAGCACAGCCTTGTTCTTGAAGAAGTCCCTTAGGGGGGCGAGTTTGGCCCTCAGGGCTGCGAGTTCGCCCGGCAGCCTTTCTAATTCTGCCCTCTGCTCTGGTCTTAGGCCTTTCCCTGCCGTTCGTCGTTCCGGTGTGTTGAGCTTCTTCAGCTGTGCGAGCGCCGACCTCTTTGTGTACTCCTCTTTGTCCAACTCGGCGTACTCGAGAATCTGCTGCTTCTGCTTGTCGAGAGCCGCTTGGAGCCGCTTGAACAGCGTTGCAATCGCCTTCTGTGTCGCTTCGCCTGCCCCCAGCGGGTGTTCCTTCCCGCAGCGTGAGCACGGGATGTCGTCGCCGTAGATGACGGTCATCACGCCGGATGCCTGGATGATGCCCGTCATGGTGGCGGCATTCGCCGGGCTGCCAGAGGGGCCGCAGTTGTTGAGCATGGGGTCGCCCAGCAACTGCACATTCCTCCCCTCGATTTTGACGTTCATCGAGCCGGGGCCGATGAACTTCGTGGGGCCATGAGTGTTACTTGAGATGAGCCCGCCGCCCGTCCCCTTGCTGGCCATGTCCCCCTTGCTGCCGAAGCTGGCGCCGGCGATGGCGACGGGGTGCCCGTTGATGGTGACTGTCTTCGAGTAGCCCTCGGGGGCGTCGCCGCTGTTGCCGATGTTGGGCAAGGGCGTGGGCACGAAGGGAGCCGGCGGGCCGGGCATCTTGCAGACGTTGGGCAGCGTGGCTGCGGCGATGCCCGAGCTGCCCTTGGTGACGGGCGTCCTCGGGAAGTTGACTGTTACCTTGGCCATGGTTTCGCTCCTTCTTCACTTCCGGAAAGTGGCTCTTCCAGCAGTGCGGCGGCGCGCAACCCGGCTTCCGAACTGCCCCAGAGTAGCGCACGTGGGCCGCTCGCGTACCGGCGCTGCCAGGCCTGCGCGCAGATGACGAGGTTCAGCGCCCCTGTGGCGGCACCCACCTCGCCGCAGCTGCTCACAGGTGTGTGGACGGCGGCGGCGTCGCGGAACGCGGCCCCAAGGCGCAGGGCGACGAAGCCCCACTCCTCGGCGCGGTAGCGCTCGCCATTGAGGTCGCTGTGGACGTCCTCCACGACTTCACGCGTGCCTTCCAGTGGCGCGAGTGCCTCGGCCACGGCGGCCGTCATCCCCTCGCCCAAGTTGAGGTCGTCGCTGTGGATGAGTTTCGTCTCGTGGGCCGTGGTGGCGGCGCGCACCGTGGCGTGGGGAGCCAGTCTCCACCGACGTGTGTCCGGCGTGGCCATCACCGCGACGAAGGCCGCGGCCTCGCCGGGGGCGAAGCCCATGCGCGTCCCTTCTTCCAGCCACTGGTTCCGCTCGCGAAGCCAGGCCAGCGTCTGGACGTCGTGGTAGCTGTCGATGCCTCCCACAATCACCAGTGGGCAGCGAGAGGTGTGGCCAACCCGAGTCACGGCGTCTCGTAGCGCCTCCAGCGCCGAGGCATGGCCCGTCAACCGCGGCTCCACCTGGAGGTTCAGGCGCGCACTTCCGAGGGCGGAGAGGGCGGAGGCGACTCGCGAGGCGTCCGATGCCCTCCAGCCCGGGCGCTCCTCGGGAAGGCCCACCAGCACCGGAACGTCGAGACTCCTCGGCGGGAGGGCGGGTGTCAGCTTGGCGAGGACTTCGTCCAACGCCGCGGCCCCCAGGGCGGCCATGCGCGTCACGCCACACCACTCCTGCGCGTCCAGGAGCCCGTCCCTCGCGATGAAGGAGTCCGCCTGCCGCCCCAGCTCCGGCACCTGGAGGAGTCGCACGCGGCTGATGCCCGCACGCACCGCCGCCGCGACGCTCTCCGCTGTCGTCCCCACCGGAGCACGTGCTCCCGACGCCACAAGTACCGCCTCACCGCTCATGTCAGTCCGTCCTTTCCGTAATGGCTGTGAAGTCGAGGCGGTCGACGTCCCGGGGGCCGACGCTCAATCCCGTCTGGAAAACCATGCGCACCTTCTTCACCTCGGGCTCGATGACAACGGTGCCCAGGGTGGCCTCGTGGAAGCGTCGGACGGCGCCGAAGTAGGTGGCGAAGCCGAAGCTGAGGCGGGGCAACGTGAAGTGGAGCGAGCCCTTCGGCGTGAGGTGCACCAGGGCCACCTTCTCTCCGCCCACGAGGCGGCGTGAGGGACGCTGGTCAGCAGGGGCGCATAGGGCGAAGCGCTCATCGAAGTTTCGCGGCAGCAGCGGGTGTCGCGTCTTCCTCCAGGCTTCGTCGAAGGTGCCGGCCAGATCGAGCCGTGGCGACCAGTAGCTGGCGATGGGGCCAAACCCGGCCGGCCCGGACTTCGCCGGGTGGCCCCGCAGGTATTCGATACGGTGGGCGGGCTGGTCCACCAGGCGCGCCTCGCGGCTGGCCACCCCTTGGCCGATAGGGTTTCGCATGTCGCTGACGTGCTTGCGCGCGTCGGCGTCGTGCGTGTCGGTGCCGCCCCAGGCCCACTCGTAGAGAATGGGCTGGGTGACGAAGGGCTTGGGGGACGAGGGCTTCACGCCCGTCAGGCCGCGCGTGTAGTAGCGCTCCCCGTGCACCACGAGCATTTTGTCCACGTCGTGGATGCGGACGGCCACCTCGACGCTGGGCGCGGGCCGTTCACCGGGCGCATGGGCGCACGCGTTGACGAGGACGTCTGTGTGGGGCTTGGGGGCGACGAGCTCGGCCTCGAAGCGCAAGCTGGAGTGGCCCGCCTCTCCCCAGTAGACGGGCGCGGGCAGTGGAGGCTCCTGCTCGTCGGCAGGGCGGAGGCGGCCCGCGTCGTCGACGTCGAAGGTGGCCTTGACGGCGACAACCCAGTGGTGGTGGCCGTCCTTGTCGCGGACCCACGTCCGCTCGGCCGCGTAGGGTGTCTTATTCTGAAGTGCCCACATGGTTGGCAACGAAGCGAGGGGTTTGTTGTCAGCGCAGGCCGCTGTCGAAGGGCTGCGTGCGGATTCGGGCGCTGGCGGCCCGGGCTTTGGCCTGCTCCGCGCGCTGGACGTATGTGAAGGCCCGAGTGCGCACCGTCAGCGTGCCCTGGCTACGCAGGGCCAATTCGCGGGCCAGGACGTGGCGGCGGCGCATGGGACTGGTTTCAAGGGCCTCCACCAAGCCGCTGCCGCTGAAGGGCCGGCCCAAGAGGTACCGCGTGTCCTTCACGAAGCGCTTCTTCTCCGCGGCCCACCAGCCCCTGACGGCGGTCACGTTCGGCCACGGCAAGTCGTCTTCGGGCTTGGGCACCAAGTCTGCGTCCAAGTCCTCTTCGAGTTCCGGCGGCGGTGGGACGTCCTCGGGCCTCTCGCCTGGAGGCAGGGCGTAGGGCCCCTCCAACCGCAAACCCGTCATGGCGGCGAAGGCCTCCCCGGCCAATTGTGCAACGCTGGGTACCTCCAGCCAGGCGAGGCACGCCTCCATGGCTGCCACCCAGCCGCTGAAGCCCAGGGCCCAGAGGGCCTGGGGGCGGAGCTTCTCCGCATCCAGCAGCGCCATGAGGAAGGGGAGTTCTTGCACACCGCCGCCCATGGCGAGCAGCACCATGGCTTCAAGGCTGTGTGCGTCCTGAGCGCGCACAGCGGTGCGGCACAACTCCCAGGCTTGCTTCACGCCGGAGGCCGCTCCTGCCTCCATTGCCGCCGCTCGAATGCCGGGGTGGGAGGAGTCCAGCAGCATGGGAAGCAGGCTTCGCGCTGCGCCGTCCGGAAAGGGAAGGGCGCCACGAAGGGCTGTTACCCGGGCCCGTGGCTCGTCGTGGGTGAAGAAGCGCAACAGCGCCTCGGGCGGTGCTTCCTGGCGGAACACCAGCGCCTCCAGCACCTCCGCCTGCAGCGCGGTGTCTTCCTGTTTCAACAAATCGAGCAGGCGTGCGCCCAGCCCTGGGGCCTCGCTGAGCGCCAGGGCCCGTCGAATAGCGGGGCGCGCGAAGGGCTCGGCCCCGCGCAGTCGCAGCAGGACTTCATCCACCTCACCGAGGGCGAGCAGCGCGTAGGTCGCCGCGGAGATGCGAAAGGCGTCCTCTGTTTCAAATGCGGGGCGCAACACGGATTCGATAGCGGTGGATGCGCCAACCACCAGCCCGTCCAGATGCGCGAGGAGAAGTTCCTCAAGTCTCGCAGTCTCAGTCAGTGAGAAGTCTGGCGCCCCCAGCGCCTTCTCCCACTGCAGCCACCGGAACTCCGCCTCGTCGAGATGCTCCTCCAGCACGTCTGCCAACAGCATGATGTCTTCTTCCCCCTCTGGCTTCCGCTACGCGTGGCTGCAAGGGCCCAGATGAATGCGCGAAGGCCTTTCGGCCTTGCTTGCAGTCGGCGCGTGAGTGCCATTGCTTCAAATGCGGTAGCACTGGCGAGCATTAAGTTGAAAACGCGCGGCTGAGACAAAGTGCACTAAACCCAATACGGCAAGTCACCGTCAGCCTGTGAACGAAGCTGGCGGCAGCGTGGCTTGATTGGAGCAGAGCCGCTCAGTGACATCGCCCTTCGGGGCAGGGCAACTCACGGCCAACATCGCCAACGCTTCGGCCCGTGGGCGACAGCGACTGGCGTCTTCCGGGCCGGACTGGGGAGTGCGTGTCGAGAGACGGGGGCACCAAGCCGGCGCTCACCATGCCCCGAGGGAAGAGGCGTCCGTGGAGGCGCGGCATGCCACCTGCTTTCCACCTTCGGCCATGAGCATGAAGAAGCGGCGGGCGCTCGCGGAGCGCCTGGGGCGGGCAGAGGTGGAGTTGCAGCGGGCGTACGCGAGGTTGGACGGGAGTCCCGAAGCGCGGACGCGGCTTGCCGAGGCGAAAGCCGAGTACCGACTGGCAGAGGCCGCAGCGTTGCAGATGCTGGGCGCCCGTGAAGCCTTGGTGCTGGTGGAGGCGTGTGGTGCTGGTGAAGGCCCTCTTCGCGCCACGGTGGGCCTCCTGGCTGAAAGCCACGTCGCTGCACACGGTGGCCAGGTGGCTGAGGAGTGGCGAGGCACGCGCCGCAAGCGGCGGGCGCGGCCTGTGTCCGCTGAGCGATTCCTTCGAAGCGGAGTCGCTACGGCGCGCGGCTGAGGCCGTCTTTCGCCGTATGAGAGAGCGCGCCTGGCGGGCGCGCCCTCACCCCTTCGTTGCCAGGCCCTCGCGCAGCATCTCGTCCACCAGCGAGGCGGCCTTCTCCTCGTCGGTTTCACCCTGGACACGCAGCGCGACGGACTCGAAACGCTGGGCATTGCCTACCACCCAGTCGATGTACTCGCCCAGCGACAAGCGCTCCACACCGAAGGCGATGTCCTGCATTCCCTTCACGATTTGGACGGCCGTGCCCTGAAGGACACGCCCGTCGCGCATGACGATTACCATGGCTTCCTCTCCTGTAGGTGTCGACGCCAGCAACCGGACTCGATGATGGGGCGGCCAGCCAACCGCTCCTTGGGAAACAGGTATGCCTCGACGCGGCCGACGTCGTCGAGGGTAATGGGCGTGCGTCGGTAGAAGCGCGGGTGGCTCTCGAGTCTGTCGAGCGCCGCCAGCATGAGAGCGTCGACTTCGTACACCTCGCCCTCGACAGCGTGCTTGCCCCTGGAGGCGAGGGCGGGGAAGGGCCCGTAGTCATAGAGGGTGAAGCGGGGCTGCGTCCGCGCTGGGCCGATAAGGCGTGCGCCGCGCAGGAGGCGGTGGTTGGGCTCGCCCCCCAGTAGCGTCCCGTACACGAAGACGCGCGTCGAGGTTGAAGCGTGCTTCACGCCGCACCTCCCAGGGCGCCCGAGAGGGCGGCGCGGTTGAAGCCCAGGCGCCCGTAGGCGTGCCAGAGGACGCGGAAGTAGCGGACAGCGGGCGGCCAGGATTCGAAGCGTGCCTCGGGCTGGAGGTACACCAGCGCGCGGCGGCGGTGGCCGGCCCTGTCCGTCACCAGCCGAATGGCGCGCCGGTATGCGAAGGGGTGCCCCTCGAAGACGTCGAGGGCGCGCAAGTCCTCGGGGGTGAGGCGGTACAGCAGCCCCTCGACGTGGGCGCCGCGCACGCGCTGGAGGTTGGCGACGGCGCCGCCCCAGCGGTGGCTGAATCCGCCAAACACCAGGGTGTGGCCGGGAAGGGTGGCTCGGGCCTCGACGGTGGCGCCAGGGCAGCGCGCGCGCATCTGGGCCCTGTCGAGGTTGGAGCCGTAGGCGAAGTAGAGCATGGGGTTCCTCCTGTTGAGGGCGGACTCTCGGCCCGCCGTTGTCATTGCCAGCCAGGGCACCCGCAGGGCTCTGGCGCGGTGCCTCCGTGGTGGGGGCGTACTGGGTTGGGCTCGTCGTCCTGCGCGGCGGGGCCTACCTCTCGTTGCTGACGCCGGAGGCGTCGCGCCTCTCGTTGAAGAGCTCCGCCCTCGCCTGGGCCCGTGCGCGGCGGTGCGCGAGGCGCGTCCCTCGGGTGTGCGCCTTCCGGGAGAGGCGACCGCGGTACTTCTCGACGGGGAACTTGCCGTGCCCCGGGCAGCAGCCTCTGTCCTTGCGGGTGATTCCGTATGCTTTCATTGCTGTGTCTCTTGAGTTGGCGAGGGCCCTCGCCCGTCGCGAAAGACATACACGCTCTGGTTCGCCATTGAAGCAAGCGCTGTTTGAGGCGGCGCGAGGGGCGGGCCCGGATTCCCCCTTGGGGAGTCCCCTGGCGCGCACGCAGGCGCGCACCAGGGCTTCGTGGTGCCCGCGAAGGCCCTGTCACGCGGCGGCCATGGCTTCGGCGGGCGCTCCGCCCTGCGTGGCCCCAGCGCCGCCCTGCGCGCTCTGCGGGCCCTCGCTGCCGGGCGAGCCGTCCTCGCCCCCGCCCGAGCCGCGCCTGTCACGGCGCTGGCCCTTCCAGGCCGCGCTGCCCTCCAGCTTCTTGAGGAGGTGGAGGCGGGCCGTCTTGAATTCCTCGCCGATGAGTCCCAGGTGGAGGAGGAACACCCGGAAGTCGTACTTGGCGGTGGCGGGGTTGAAGTCGCGGCGCTTGCTAGAGGCGGCCTTCGAGGCCAGGGCCCGGGCGGCGAGGGCCAACACCAGTTGGACGTAGGCCTTCACCTCTCCCGCGTGCACCGAGCCGTTGAAGTACCTGAATTCGATGGTGCCCCGGAAGAAGAGGCTGTTGAGGTTGAGGCCGTGGTAGCGGCTGGAGTCGTAGCGGTTGGGCATGCTGTTGCGGCGCCCGTACCAAGCCTCATTCACATCCTGGAGGGTGCGCGGGCGCCGGGCCTCCAGCCGCTGGAGGAAGGCCCCATCGATGGGGCGGCAGTACCGGGCGAGCCGGGCCGCACTCACCCCGAGGGCCGTCTCCAGGAGGCGCTCCTGCTTGTGCACCATCTTCACGAGGTTGGTGACGCCCTTGGCGTCGAAGCGGCTGCCGTCGACGTGGATGTGGATTCCGGTGGAGGCGTCGGCGCGTGCGCCGGCCTCGCGCGCGGCGCGCACCACCTGCTGTAAGGCGTCCATGTCCTGGTAGGTGAGGATGGGGGAGACGATTTCGCCGCTGTACTCGCCTCCGCTCAGCGAGGCGTCCGATACCACCCTCCAGATGCGGCCCTGGGTGTCCGTCACCTGCCAGCCCCGGTAGTCGCCGGAAACGTGCCCGCCCACCGCGCTCTGAATCGCATGGGCCAGCTTCTGGCGGCTGGCGCCAACCGTCTCAATTTCAATTCCAAACCGGAGCGTCTTCATGGAGTTTGCCTCTCGCTTTCGCGCGGGGCTGTGGCGCCCGTCGCGAAACACATACACGCTCTGGTGTGCGAATGAAGCAAGTCATCTTCGGCGGCTGGCGATGTGGATTTGGCTGTCTGAAATTGCCGCGAGAATTCGCGGGGTTTCGCGCAGGCTCCCCCGTGGCCGGGCGCGGCCAGCCTGCCTGGGCTGGGGGCTGTTGGCGGAATTCCAGTGTGTGTGATTGCCCCTGGATGAGACAGGCGGGGGCTTGGCGGAACGTGCCAGCGCGGAGTCCCCTGCGGCGTCCGCTGGCTCAGCCGGAGGAGCCTCCCTCCGGCGCTGGACCGCTGACCGGCGCGCGCCGCACGCGGTGCCTGCTGAGGGGCTCAGGAGGGCTCAACCCACGAGGCGTTTGAGCAGCGCCATCGCGCGCTCGGCTTCGACCGGAGTGCCCTCCGCCAGCTCCAGGTACACGCGGCCTCCGGAGAAGCTGAACACATCCGGGAGTTGTTCGATGCGAACATCCCAGCTCTCGCTTTCCGGGGTTGCCAGCTCGATATCGGCGTAGAGGCGATGGAGGGCGGCGTCCAGCGTGCGCTGGCGCGTGTCCTTCGGGAAGCGCACCTCGATGTACGGCTGGGGAATTCCATGGCGCGCGGTGCGCTGTCCTACCATCATTAACTGCTGGCTCGTCGTGGCCATCGTTGTCCTCGCGTTCCGTAGGGCGGGGTGTTGCCCGTTGCGAAAGACATACGCGCTCTTGTGGGGATGCAATTCAAGTTGAGTCTGCGGGGCTCCGCGTTGACTCTGCGAAAGGGCGCGGCCGAGGTGTTTGGCTCCTTCTGCCCTGCCGCTGCGTCCCGGCGCTTACGCCTGGGTGGCCCAGCCGGGAAGCGAGCGGTACTCGATGGGGTGGCCGAGGGCCTCGGCGTGACGGATGCCCAGCTTCATCCCCTCCGAGTAGCCGAGGTCCGTGTAGACCACCGTGGCCTGCGCGACGCGGCGGAATTCGAAGCCCGCCTCGATGCCGTGGTTGCGCTCCTCGGGGACCTCATCCCGCAGCACCCCAGGCTGCGTGTAGAGCAGGTGGCTCGCGTAGGGGGCCTCGCCGCGCCGGAGGCAGTCGCTGAGGGCCGCCCGGGCATACGCGACGTTGCGCTCGATGTCACCGGCGTAAGGGCTCTCGACAATCACGATGGGGCGGCTCATGGGGTTCTCCGTGTGTTGGCGGGGCCGTCGCTGGCCGTCGCGAAACACATACATCCCTGCGTGCGGGTGGGAAGCAAGTCGCGTCTGGTGTTTTGTGTCGAATGTGGTCGGCGCCCAGGGTTGGGGGCGTGTTTCGTGTGGTGTTTCAGTGTCACGGGATTGGGAGAGGAGCCCGCGCGGTGCTGCGGCGCGGGTTCCCCCTACCTCTGCTGCTCAGCGCGGCAGCACGGCGTTGAGGAGCGCCATTCCCCGCATGGCTTCGGCATGGTCCCCCTCGGCCAGCTCCAAGTAGACGCGGCCGTGATTCGCCTCCTCGAGGCGCTCGGTCTGCACAATCCATCGCTCGCTGGTAGGCGTGCGCAGCTCCAGGCTGGCGGCGAAGGTGTAGAGCATCGCGCTCGTCTCCCGGTGGCTGGAGCCGCGCGGGAGGAAGATGTCAATCTGCGGCTGAGGCGTTCCGTATCGGTTCTTGCCGAGACTCAGATTCAACGTGGCATCCTGGGGCTTGGTTGCTGTCGTCTGGCCAGCGTGACGGGACTTAGGGGTGGTCTTCATGGCGTGCATTCCTTTGGGGGTGGCGGGGCGCGTTGTTGTTTGTCGCAAAACACATACATCCCTGCGTGGGGGCGTGAAGCAAGTCGCGTCTGGTGCTTTGTGCTGAATGTGGTCGGCGCCCAGGGTTGGGACGCGTTTCGCGTGGTGTTTCAGTGTCACGGGATTGGGAGGGGAGCCCGCGCGGTGCTGCACGGGCTCCCTCCCGTTGCGCCGGCCGTTCAGCCCAGCAGGGTGTTGAGGAGGGCCATGCCCCGCATGGCCTCGGCCTTGTCGCCTTCGGCCAAGTCCAGGAAGATGCGGCCGTGGTCCGTCCCCGCGAAGCAGTCGGTCTGAATTCTCCACCGCTCATTGGGTGGGGTGTTCAGCTCCAGGCTGGCGGCATAGGTGTGGAGCAAAGCGCTCAACTGCCGATGGTTGACGCCGGGCGGAAGGAAGATGTCCAGCCGAGGTTGGGCTCTTCCGATATGGTTCTTGCCGAGGAGCAGGGACAGCCTGGCGTTGCCGAAATCAATCACCTTGATCGGGCCAATGTAGAAGGGGACGGTCGTGGCGCTCATAGTCGATGTTCCTGTGGGTTCGCGCGGTGCTTTGTTGCCCGTCGCAAAAGGCATACGCGCTCTGGTTGGCGGGCGTATCAAGTCCTCTTTGGTGTCATGGGGCGATGTCTGGGGGCTGTCTTTGTTGAGACCTCTTTGTCTTGCGCATCCGGGTGGTGTGAGGGATGTCACCCTTGTTTCGGGCGGTGCGGGCGCTCCCGCGTGGCCGTGGGCTTCAGCTCGTTCAGGGCTGCCTGGGCGTCCTCGGCGCCCCAATCCACCAGTCGCGGCAGGCAGGTGTGGATGATGGGGATTCGTTCCGCCAGGCGGCTCAGCATCCCGGTGGGGACGCCCTGATTCCGCGTGCGCACCCAGTGGCGGAGGAGCCGGGCCCAGGCCCGTTGGTTGGCGAATCGAAACAGGGCCCCCTCAACGTCCACGTAGACAGGGACGTCGCTCGGGCTCTCCAGCCGCTCAGTCGTCACACGGTAATCGCCGGGGCGAATGGGGTGGGGGAGGAGGGATTCGACATCGGAGAGCAGGGCCGCGCGGCGGTTGGGCACGCCCAGCCCGAGTTTCTGGGGGACGGAGATGATGTGGCTTGTCTTCATGTCGTGAGCCGGGGAGTGTGGCGCGCGGCGAGCGAGAGGGCCCGCCGCGCGCATGGTTGCTGGTGGAGGCCTACTCGTCGCTGGTGGCGTCGAGGCCCGCGCGGCTCATCTCCGTCGCGGCCTCCGCGAAGCTCTGGGTCGCGAGCGGGTGGACAGTGACGCGGTGGCTGTCCTCGGCCGCCAGCCGCTCCCGGAAGAGCGCGACCAGCGTTTCGTTCGGCTGGCAGTCGAGGCGCTTGGAGATTCGCTTGTCCACGCGAACCACGGCCGTCAGGTAGCCCGCGCGCGCGTCAACGCTCAGGTCGGTGTCGTGGGCAATCGAGCGGTAGAGGGAAAAGAGGTCATCAACGTCTCCGTCGGTGTGCGGCATGTGGGCTCCGGGGGCGGCGGGGTTTGACAGCGGAATGTGGACTCCGCGAGCTGCGGGGTTTGACAACGGATGAGTCGGCGCTGGGGTGGGGTTGGCCAGCGCGTGGTGCTTGGGTCCGGACGACTCGGCCTGGGACGGGGCGGGCGTTTCGTCCTCCCGCGCGGCTCGAAACTGGATGAGCTTGTTGATGATCTCGGCCTTCTTGCTCTCGCCCAGGTAGGGGAAGCTGAGTCCGCGGTCGATGACGTAGCTGCTTGACGGTCATCGCTTCCAATTCGCTGCGTGTCTTCATGTTGTTCTCGTGAGATTGCGTTGAGCGAGGGTTTGGTGAAGAGAAACGGTGGCGGGGCAGACGGCCCCCATCGAAAGCGACTCAGATGCCACCCAATGCCTGTGCAGCCTCTTCTCTGTCGCGGTGGATGGTGCAGGTCCTCATGCCCTTCCGGGGGCGGTGTTCGCAGTTGCCGTACAGGCCGAAATTCCTCGCGAACGCGCTGCCGGTGCTGGGCTTCTTGACGACGGCCCAGCAGTCGCGAGGGTTGGTTGGGCGTCGGACGGACTCTTGGGCTCTCAGCTTCTTGGTGAGCTTTGCTTCTTCAGGTGTCATGTCGACTGCGTCCATTCCAGGCGGCAGCTCGCGCTACCGCCCGCATGTCCATGTCAGCGGAGGGCGCTGTGCAGGACTTGCAGTCCGCGCTCTGCCTCTTCATGCGTCGGCCAAGGTCCACCGACGCCGAGCAGCACCAGATAGATGCGGCCTCTATTTCCGTCGTCGAGGACCTCTGATTCGACGAACCAATGGTCCTGCGCCGGGGTGCGCAGCTCCACCTGGGCGGCAAGAAGCAGGAGGGCCGCGTTGCGCTGGCGTGCGGAGGTGCCCTGGGGAAATGTGACTTCGGCTTCCGGCTGTAATTCGCAGCCGCTGCTGTGAAGGGCCAGCTTCACCTCTACGCGCGCCCCTATGAGCGCCCTGCGAAGTGCCACCGACACGAGGGCGTCGGTGGCTTGTTCCCTTGTCGCCATGGCGAGCCTTACTCCTCAGCCTTCGGGGCGAAGTGCGCGGCAGCCTCGGTGGCGCCCATGGCCGTGAGTTCCCGGTGCACCGCGCGCATGAAGAAGCGGGTCCGGCTCGGCAGGCCCGCGTCGCGCCAGGCCTTGTCCAGGGCGTCCAGGGCCTCTGCGTCGAAGGAAAGAGGGATGA
>NZ_VHLC01000111.1:0-28085 GCF_006547355.1 Myxococcus sp. AB036A
GCGGGCGGGGGAGCGGGCCCGGACCAGCCCGGGCTTGATTGCCGCTGGGGACCGCCACCCCCACCGTGCCTGGGTACTTCCTTCCGGAAAGGACCCAGACATGGCCCAGAAGAACCCTGACCCGCGTGAAGCCGGCCCCAAGCCGCCCTTTCCCAAGCAGTCGCAGCCGCACCCCGGCCACGAGGGGCGGATGGCCCCGGAGCCTGACTACGGCGAACAGTCCTACAAGGGGCTGGGCCGGCTCGAGGGCCGGGTGGCGCTCATCACCGGTGGAGACAGCGGCATTGGCCGCGCGGTGTGCCTGGCCTTCGCGCGCGAGGGCGCGGACGTCGCGGTGTCCTTCCTCAGCGAAGGGGACGACGCCCAGCAGGTGAAGCGCGTGGTGGAGGACGCGGGGCGCAAGGCCCTGCTGCTGCCCGGTGACCTGACGGTGGAGGCCCAGTGCCGCAAGCTGGTGGAGGACACCGTGAAGCGCTTCGGGCGCATCGACATCCTCGTCAACAACGCCGCGTACCAGGGCGAGGCGGTGGAGCGCTTCGAGGACTTCGACCCCGAGCGCCTGGAGCGCACCTTCCGCACCAACATCCTCGCGATGTTCCACCTGGTGCGCCACGCGCTGCCGCACATGAAGGAGGGGAGCACCATCATCAACACCAGCTCCATTCAGGCGTATGACCCCTCGCCCGCCATCCTCGACTACGCCGTCACCAAGAGCGCCATCGTCAACTTCACCAAGGGCCTGGCACGGGAACTCATTGAACGGGGCATCCGCGTCAACGCCGTGGCGCCGGGCCCCGTGTGGACGCCGCTCATCCCTCAGTCGTTCGATGCGGAGAAGACGTCCAAGTTCGGCAAGGACTCGCCCATGGGCCGCCCCGCGCAGCCCGCGGAGCTGGCGCCGTCCTACGTGTTCCTCGCCTCGGATGAGTCTCGCTACGTCAACGCGGAGGTGCTGGGCGTGACGGGCGGGCGGCTGCTCGCGTGAGCTGACGCGGCGCGTGATGTCACCGGACGCGTCCTGGCATGGTTCCAAACAGCGGCCATTGCCAGTGACGCGAGGTGCAGGCGGGATGTCCTGCCTCGGACGGGCGGTGTGTCCGGGAACAGGCAACCTGGTGGGGCGGGTTGCTTTCCTGGGCTGGGAAAGTTTCAGATCCCTCACGGAGCTCACCTCTCACCCTAGGAGGCAGCCACGCATGCAGTTCAACATCACCTTCCGTCAGTTCGGAGCGTCCGATTCCCTCAAGGAGTACGCACGCGAGAAGGTCGAAAGGGTGAACCGGTTGCTGGACCGAGCCGGCGAGGCCCATGTGGTTCTGTCGTTGGAACGCCACCTCCACCATGCGGACATCACCATCCACTCCGGCGCGTGGGTCCTTCGGGGCCGCGACAAGAGCGATGACATGTACGCGTCCATCGACCTGGCGATGGACAAGATCGAGCGCCAGCTTCGGCGCTACCGTGACAAGCTGAAGTCGCACCATGGCCGTGAGCGCGTCCACCACCGGCATGACTTGGTGGAGCAGCTCCGGGTCCGCCACGCCGTGTTCGAGCTCCCGGACGTGGAAACGCTGACGTCGCTGGCCGAAGCCTCCGCGAGTGAAGATGCGCCGAAACCCGCCGCCGTCGTGCCCGCGCAGCCCGCGGCCTCGTCGCAGGCTGCGCGCGAGGTGCGTGCCACCCACCTCACCGTCAAGCCGCTCACCGTGGGTGATGCGGTGATGCAGATGAACCTGATGAACAACGACTTCTACGTCTTCCACAACGTGGAGTCGGAGTCGCTGTGCATCGTCTACCGGCGCAAGGATGGCCAGTACGGCCTCATCGAGCCGCACGCCCCGGCGATCGCCGCCACGGGGACCTGAGCCGTCGCTGACCGCTGACTTCCGCGCGCCGTCACCCGGTGAATTGGGGTGACGGCGGGAAGTCCGCCATTCGAATGCCTCCGCGTGCTGGAGGGCGTCGGTGCGGGTGCCCATGAGGCCCCGCGCCCACGTCCCGCCGAGGGGGCGGTCCACCGAGCCGCTCCCGAACGGGGGCCTGGACGCGGGCGGGGGCCACCCCGGCGAGCATGCGCCGGTCGCCCTCGACGCGATGTCGATGACAGTCGACAGGAACAGACGCTTCATGGGAAGTCCCTACCTCCCGTGGGACGGGTTTCCCTTCCGCGTCATGATGCGCAGTGAGTGCGGAGAGCGCGCATCCAGACAGGCCACCCTTGCGCTAAAGAGGGGTGGGGAGTAATTGCCGCCAACCAGGAGCGCCAGCGCGGGAGCGTCAGTGAGAATCGCCGAGTTCCTCAGCCCCCAAGCCGTCATCGCCGACATGCAGTCGCGGACGAAGCCTGAAGTCCTGCGAGAACTGAGTGCCACGCTGGTGCGCGCCCATCCGCTGCTGACCGCGGACCGGCTGGTGGAGGTGCTGCGCGAGCGCGAGAAGCTTGGCAGTACGGGCATCGGCGAGGGTGTGGCCATCCCCCACGGCAAGCTGCCGGGCATGGGACAGCTCCAGGCCGCCTTCGGCGTGTCGCGCGCGGGCGTGGACTTCGAGGCCATTGATGGCAAGCCCACCCACCTGTTCTTCGCCCTGGTGGCGCCGGAGAACAGCGCGGGGGTCCACCTCAAGGCCCTGGCCCGCATCTCCCGTCTCTTCAAGAACCCGCGTTTCCGGGCCGCCATCCTCGAGGCGCCCTCGGCCGCGGACATCCACGCCCTCATCGTCCAGGAAGACGCACGGCCTTGAGTGGGCGTGCGTTCCGGGGGGAACATCCGCACCATGGACGTCGTCCTGAGACCCATCAGCGACCGCTTCTTCCACGAACACCTGCTGCCCTTCTTCCAGCGGGCGATGGGGGATGCCCCCGGCGCGCTGGAGTCCCTGCAGGAGCAGTTGGGGGACGGTCAGGCGCGCATGCTCTGCGAGCGGATGCTCTCCACGGCGCTGCCCGGCGGCGTAGGCTCCGTGGACGCGGACCCCTGGGCGGACCTGGTGGACCGGCTCGTCTTCCTGCACTGGACCGAAGGCCCCGCGGGCTGGGAGGTCGGTGAGGCGGAGGCGGGCTACGCGGACGGCTGGGACGAGGCCCTGCACCTGGCCCTGATGGTGGAGGAGGCGGACTATCCCTACTGGGACGCGCGGGGCTCGCGCGACGTCAGGGACCGCTTCCGCTTCCGGCCGCGTGAGGACGTGGGCCTGGCCTCGCTGCTGGCTGGCCTGTGGGAGCCCTTCCCGGAGTTCCCGCCGGACCAGGTGTTCACCACCCAGGGCCGGGGCGAATACTCCCCCGGCACACGCTATGCCTTCGCGGACTGGGCCTGGCGCCCGGCGAAGAAGGTGGCGCACTGGCAGGTGAACCTGCCGCGCAAGCTGGAGCGGCTCCTGACCCGCGAGCAGGCGCGGATGAAGCTGCCGTCGTTGCCGGAGAAGGAGGAGGTGCTGGCGTACTGGCTGGGCAAGCAGCCGCAGCCGCCGCCGCTCACGGTGGCCTTCTCCGGCCTGGGGCCCCGCGCGGCCAACTGGATTCGCGAGCTGGGCGCCCTCACCGCGCACCTGCGCGGCGCGGCGCTGGCGAAGCAGGGGCTGGCGGCGCTGGTGACGAAGGGCTCCGGCGTCCGAATCTAGCCTTTGGGCGCGGCCGGCCCGGGGCTCTCCAGCAGCAGCGTGACGGGGCCGTCGTTGACGAGCGCCACCTTCATGTCCGCGGCGAAGACGCCGGTGCCCACGCTCAGGCCGCGCTGGCGCAGCAGCTCGCAGGTGCGCTCATAGAGGGCCCTGGCGCTCACGGGCTCCATCGCGTCGATGAAGCTGGGCCTGCGCCCCTTGCGCGCGTCGCCGTAGAGCGTGAACTGGCTGACGACGATGAGCTGCCGGGACGTGTCCTCCAGCGACAGGTTCATCTTCCCCGCGGCGTCCTCGAAGATGCGCAGTGTGGCCAGCTTCTCCACCATCCACGCCACGTCCGCCTCCGCGTCGCCCTTGCCCACGCCCAGAAGCACCAGCAGGCCCGGACCGATGTCGCTCACGCGCTGACCGTCCACCGTCACCGACGCCTCCAGCACGCGCTGCACCACCGCTCTCATCGAAGTCACCTCGTGGACAAGCGTGTCTGACCGGGGGCTCGCGTCAGTCACGTCGTTACAGTTGGAATGTCAGGTTTCTGCCTGCTGGAAGAGCGAGCGCCCAGACGTGGACTCACGCAGCCACTCACCCTTGCCCGTCTTTTGCCCCGTTCCGCATAATGGCACCTGACTTCCCCGGAGAGAGTGTGCAGGTCCATCGAGCCAGCTCCATCTTGGCCGTGTCGGCCATTATTTTCCTGTCGCTTTCTCACGCAGCGCACGCCGCGCCCGCTCCAGCGGAGAAGCGCGCGGACCGCGAGGCCCTCAAGGCCGCGCTGCTGCAGGTCCTCCAGCGCGCGCCGCTGAAGGCCAGTCGCATGGGCGTGCTCATGCAGAGCCTGGACGACGGCGCCGTGGTGTTCAGCCACAACGCCGACGAACTGCTCAACCCCGCCTCCAACGTGAAGCTGGTGACGTCCGCCGCCGCGCTCGCGTCGCTGGGGCCCGAGTTCCGCTACGACACCGAGTTCCTGGTGGAGCCGGAGCTGGGCGCGGACGGCAAGGTGAAGACGCTCTACGTGCGCGGCAAGGGCGACCCGTCCATGACGACGGAGCGCCTGTGGGGCATCGTCGCGGAGCTGTGGCACGCCGGCGTGCGCGACGTGGGCGAAATCGTGGTGGATGACTCGTGGTTCGACGCCGAGCGCACGCCGCCCGGCTATGACCAGGAGGACACGGACCGCGCCTACATGGCGCCCACCGGCGCGGTGAGCCTCAACTGGAACGCGGTGGCCATCTACCTGCGGCCCGGCAACGCGCCGGGCGCCAAGGGCGTGGTGGAGATGGAGCCGCCCAGCGACTACTTCGTGGTGGAGAACCAGCTCACCACCGGGCCGCGGCGCGCGCGCCGCGTGTCCGTCACGTCGGACCCCGCCGGCCTTCAGCAGAAGATTGTCGTGCGCGGCCAGCTCCCGGGGGAGCGCGGCGGCGCCGTCAGCGTCTGGAAGAAGATCGACAACCCGCCCATGTACTTCGGCCAGTCGCTCAAGCAGATGCTGGTGACGCGCGGCGTGAAGATGAAGGGCAAGGTGAAGCTGGGCAAGACGTCCACCAAGGCCCGCATGCTGCACGTGTCGCAGTCGGACACGTTCGACGTGCTTCTCAAGCGCCTCAACAAGCTGTCCAGCAACTTCGTCGCCGAGCAGCTCCTCAAGACGATGGGCGCCGAGCTGCGCGGCTCGCCGGGCTCCTTCACCAAGGGCGTGGACGTGGTGGAGCAGTTCCTGGAGCGCGACGTGGGCATCCCCCGCGGCACCTACGTGATGAAGAACGGCAGCGGGCTGAACGACGCCAACCGCTTTTCCGCCACGCAGCTCAACCAGCTGCTGCGGCACATGGTGCAGCGCTTCCCCTTCTCGCCGGAGTACCTGTCGTCGGTGCCCATCGCGGGCAAGGACGGCACGCTCAAGTACCGCTTCGAGGGCAGTGACGCGGTGGGCCGGCTGCGCGCCAAGACGGGCACCCTGGAGAGCGTGTCCGCGCTGAGCGGCTACGTGACGAGCGCGGGCGGAGAGCGCTTCACCTTCTCCATCATGGCCAACGACTTCGCGGGCCGCGCCGGTCCCATCGTCGCGGGCCTGGACGCGCTGGGCGCGGCGGTGGCCGCCACTGGCTCCAGCCTGGGGCCGTCCACGGCGGTGGCCGCGCTGGCGGACAGCGGGCGGCCCTCGGGCGCCGTGGACGACGTGGCCGCTCGCATCAAGACGTACCTGGACCTGGGCGCGCAGCGCGACCAGCGCAACATCGGCTTCCTGCGCACCGCGTGGCGCAGCGAGAGAGACCCGGCCGTGCGCGCGGTGCTGGCGGAGAGCCTCTACCAGTCCAACCCGCACGACTACCTGGGCGCGCGCACGCTGCTGGACAGCTATTCGGCCACCGCCGAGGTCTATGGCCGGCTGAAGGACGTGGCGCGGGTGCTGTCCGTGGAGGTGCCGGGCGTCAGCAGCATGGTGGAGCTGGCGGCGGGCGGAAACGCGGAGGCGCTGGCCCGGGTGCTGGAGCTGGCGGGCGCGGCGGGCACGGACGCCCAGGCCCAGTCGGAGATGGCCGAGGCCCTGGGCGAGGTGGCTCGCACCGCGCCGGAGGAGCTGGTGGTGGCGCTTCGGGCGGCCAGCGCCAGTGATCGGGACGCGTGCACCACGCTGCTGGCGCGGGGGCTGGTGCAGGCGGGGCAGGCGGACCACCCCTTCTGGAAGTCGCTGCGCCGCACGCTGGGTGCCTCGGACCCACGGCTGGCATCCTTCGCCAAGGGGCTGGACTCCACGCTGTCGCAGAAGGTGGCGGAGGCCAAGGCCCCGGCGAAGACGCCGGAGGGCTTCACCCCCGTGCAGATGGTGGCGCCTGCGGGCAACGCGCCCGAGTCCTCCACCGCCGACAACCGCCCGGGCGGGTAGGCCGGAATCCACTGTGTTTCTCGCGAGTTCCCTCCGGCCGGGCCTGCCTCCCTGGCCGGGTGGCAGGCGGGCGTACGACACCCAGGAAGAAGGCGGCTTTCTGGCTGGGTGTCAGTACCCACTGCTATAGGTGGGAATCAAACCCGGCGGGTGCGTCCGGGGTGTAACCGGTCCTTGGTGGACCGGTTCTCGTGAGAAAGGAATGCAGTCATGGCTGGAGGCGTGAACAAGGTCATCCTCATCGGCAACCTCGGGGCGGACCCGGAGGTCCGGTTCACTCCCGGCGGTCAGGCGGTGGCGAACTTCCGCATCGCCACCAGCGAGAGCTGGGTCGACAAGAATGGCCAGAAGCAGGAGCGGACCGAGTGGCACCGCATCGTCGTCTGGGGAAAGCTCGCGGAGCTCTGCGGCGAGTACCTGAAGAAGGGACGGCAGTGCTACGTCGAGGGCCGCCTTCAGACGCGCGAGTGGACGGACAAGGAGAACCGGAAGAACTACACCACCGAGGTGGTGGCCAACGCCGTGACGTTCCTCGGCGGTGGTGGCCGTGACGCCGGAGACGGCATGGGCGGCGGGGGCGGGGGCGGTGGACGCCGGCAGTTCTCCCAGCCGCGTGGGGGAGACCACAACGACTACGGTCAGCCGCCTCCGGACGACATGGGCGGTGGCCCTGGCGGCGGCAACGGCGACGACGACATCCCCTTCTAGGCCCGGCTGACGCCAGCGGCGCCCTGGAAATGAAACCGGCCGCTCCCCGGAAGTCTCGGGGGCGGCCGGTGTGCTTCGTGCGCCTGGACTTCCAGGCCCGGGAGCGCCGGGCCCGGGCCGCGTCACGGAGGGGTGGCACCCACGGGGCTGAAGGCGGCGCCCGCGGTGTAGAGCGCGTAGATGACCGCCCAGCTCATCGCCGTCAGGACCAGGAAGAGGATGATGACCACCGGCTCGAACTTGCGCATGGAGCGCTCGCTGGAGAGCAGACCCCAGCCCATGGCGAAGCCCTGGAGGCCGTTGGCCAGGTGGTAGGAGGTGCCCAGGGTGCCCAGCAGGTAGACGACCAGGGTGGGCACGTGGTGGTGCATCTCCCGGGCGATGTCGTCGAACGCCTCCGGGTGGCCCAGCACCAGCCGCGGGTAGAGGAAGGCCAGCCAGATGTGGGCGCCCAGGAAGGCCAGCACGCCCACCGCGGTGATGCGCTGGAGGATGTACTTGAGGTTGCCGTAGTTGTTGTAGCGGACGTTGTTCGGCCGGAAGCTGAACAGGCGCACCAGGCCCCAGCCGGTGTGCATCAGCAGCGGCAGCAGGACGATGATGAAGGTGAAGACCTGGGAGAACGGGTTGGCGTACGTCGTCACCGACTTCTGCCAGGCGTCCGCGCCGTTGAAGGCGGAGAGGTTGTCCCACAGGTGGTTGACGACCCAGATGGACAGGGGAACCACCGCGAGGAACGAGCCCAGGCGGGACTTGAGGAGCGGTGTCTTCGTTTCTACTGCGGCAGCGGCTTGGGTGCTCATCGAATCTCCAGCGGCGGTGCGCGGGCGTCTTGCCGCGTCCACGGTCGAGGGCAAGTGACAGTCGGACGGCGGTTTATAGCCGGTCCAGCGCCCGGGCTGGATTTCTTCCTCACCCCGGCATGCCAGCACACCCACACGGAGGCATAAGGCTGACCTTATGCGTCACCCCGGTCCCCACTGCTGCCCTCCTGCCGGGCGCAGGGGGTCCCGCCTTCTGTCGTTGGCGGGCAATGCGGGCTCGGGCACGCTAGTTGCCATCGATATGTCCGACGAGCTTCTCAGTGGAATGTTGAAGAACACGGACCTGCGCGTGGTGCTCGCCACCACGACGGAGCTGTCGCGCCAGGCGCGTGCCACCCATGGCACCGCGCCCGCCGCCGCCGTGCTCCTGTCGCAGGCCCTCACCGCCGCCGCCCTGATGGGGGCCCTGCAGAAGGGCGACGCCCGCATCAACATCCAGGTGGAGTGTGACGGCCCCCTGCGCGGCCTCTTCGTGGATGGGGACACGTCCGGGCTCGTCCGCGGGTACGTGAAGAACACCTACGTGGAGTACTCCGGGAACGACGGGCAGTACCATTGGCGCCCCGTGCTGGGGAACAAGGGCTTCCTGTCCGTGCTGCGGGATTTGGGCGGCGGCGAGTACTACCGCTCCGCGGTGGAGCTGGAGGCCTTCGACCTGGCGGCCGACCTGGAGCGCTACTTCCGTCAGTCGGATCAGCTCCCGTCACATGTGCTGCTGGCGCAGCTGCCGGAAGGCGGGGCCACGGAGCCGCTGGGCCGTGTCGCCGGCCTGCTCGTCCAGCCGCTTCCCAGCGCGGACATGGAGGCCTTCGCGGCGCTGGGGGAGCGGCTGCGCCGTGACTTCGTGCCCTCGCTCCAGGCGCACGGCGAGGCGGGGGCCGCGGCCGTGCTGCGCGCGCTGCTGCCGGAGCCCGACTTCGAGGTCATGTCGCGTTACCCGCTGCGCTTCGGTTGTTCGTGCAGCAAGGACCGCGTGCTGCGCGCGCTCCTGGCCATGGGACGTGAGGAATTGACGGACCTTCTGGAGAAGGAAGGGCAGGCGGAGGCGACGTGCCAGTTCTGTACGACGCGCTATGTCATTCCTGGAGACGAAATCCGCGGCCTGTTGGAGCGCGGCGCCATTTGACTTGCACGAGGCGCGACGGTACTTGCCGCGCGCCATGAGCTACTTCACGCAGTTGCTTGAGGGCGGCTACGAAGCCGTCCACTTGTTGAGTGATTCGAAGTCGGGCCTGCGTGCCATTGTGGGCATGCACAACACGAAGCTCGGTCCAGGGTTGGGCGGCACTCGCGCGCTGTCCACCTATACCAGCGAGGAAGAGGCCGTCGCGGACGCGCTCCGGCTGGCGCGCGGAATGACATACAAGGCCGCGCTCGCGGGGGTCCCCCACGGCGGCGGCAAGGCGGTCATCATGCTGCCGCGCGGCAGCTTCGACCGTGCGAAGATTTTCGAGTCCTTCGGCCGCGCGGTGGAGTCCCTGGGCGGGCGCTACATCACCACCGAGGACAGCGGCACCAGCCCTGACGACATGGAGCACGTGCGCCGCCACACGAAGTATGTCGTTGGGCTGAAGGAGCGCAGCGGAGACCCGTCGCCGGTGACAGCGTATGGCGTGGCGCGCGCCATGGAAGCCACGGCGAAGCACGTCTTCGGCAGCCCGGACCTGAAGGGCCTGCGCGTCTCCGTGCTGGGCGTGGGGCATGTGGGCATGTACCTGGTGAAGGAACTGCACCAGCGCGGCGCCAAGGTGTGGGTGAGCGACATCAACCCCGCCAGCGTGCAGCAGGCGGTGACGCAGTACGGCGTCACCGCGGTGGACGCCGATGCACTCCATCGCATGGAGGCGGACATCTACGCCCCCTGTGCGCTGGGCGGCGCCATCAACGACACCACCCTGTCGCTGCTGAACGTGAAGGCGGTGTGCGGCGCGGCCAACAACCAGCTGCTCACGTCGCGTCACGGCGAGCAGTTGGCCCGGCGCGGCATCCTCTACGTGCCCGACTACGCGGCCAATGCCGGCGGCCTCATCAACGTGGCCCAGGAGTGGGCGGGGTATGACCGGGACAAGGCGTACGCCCGCGCCTCCCTCATCTTCGACACCATCGACACGGTGTTGACCCGCGCGAAGGAATCCGGCCTGCGCCCCGAGCAGGTGGCGGACCGGATGGTCGAGGAGCGGCTGGCCGGCTGAGCGCTCGCGCACGCAGTGCGTGTGTTGCCGCGATACAAAGACGACGTCTGGGGTGTGGCCGGATGTGGCCACCGTGCGGCCCTCGGAGTATGACGGGGCCGCACACACCCCAGCCGGAGTTCAGCGCCGTGGCGACCAAGCGGCAGAGCAAGTCCACCGAGAAGGCCTCTTCGAAGAAGTCCCCTGCGGTCCAGGCGGAGAAGCTCGTCTCCATTCCCGCGGACGTCGTGTTGGCGCCGCAGGTGGAGGCCCCGCGCCAGCCGACGGGGAAGGACCAGTCCCGAAGCCGGTCCGCGTCCAGCGGCGTGAAGGAGCTGTCCTGGAAGGAGTTCGACCGCGCGGTCCAGCAGCTCGCGGGTTCCATTCAGGAGACCTTCGAACCCCAGGTGGTGGTCGGTGTGGCCCACGGCGGAGTCTTCGTGGGCGGCGCGCTTGCGGGGGCGCTCGGCTGTCCGTTCTTCCCCGTGCGCATCAGCCGCCGAAGCAGGGACCGGGGCAGCGCCGCGCCTCGCACGTCGAAAACGCCGCAGCTCGCCGGGGAGATGCCCGCGGAGCTGAAGGGCCGTCGCGTGTTGATTGTGGATGACGTGGCCTCCAGCGGTGACACGTTGGAGCTGGCCTCCGCCCTGGCGCGCGAGGCGGGCGCGAAGAAGGTGGCCACCGCGTGCCTCGTGACGAAGCCCGGTGGCTTCTCGCCGGACTACTCGGCGCTCTCCACCGCCTCGCTCATGGTCTTCCCCTGGGACTACGAGCCTTCCACCGGCGACGCGCGCTTCGACGAGGACCCGGACAAGGCTGGCGCATGAGCCTTGGCGCGGTGACGCCATGATTGTCGGGACGGCGGGCCACATCGACCATGGCAAGACGTCCCTGGTGAAGGTGCTCACCGGCATCGACACCGACCGGCTGAAGGAAGAGAAGCGCCGCGGCATCACCCTGGAGCTGGGCTTCGCCCACCTGACGCTGGATGACGGCGCCGTGGCCGGCGTGGTGGACGTTCCGGGCCACGAGCGCTTCGTGAAGGCCATGGCCGCTGGCTCCGGCGGCGTGGACCTGGTGGTGCTGGTGGTGGCCGCGGACGAGGGCGTGATGCCCCAGACGCGCGAGCACCTGGACATCTGCCGGCTGCTGGGCGTGAGGGCCGGCGTCATTGCCCTCACCAAGTCGGACACGCTGGCGGAGCTGGGCCCGGAGTGGCGCGCGCTGGTGGAGGCCGACCTGTCCGCGCTCACCGTGGGGACCTTCCTGGAGTCGGCGCCCGTGGTGGCCTGCTCCGCCAGAACGGGTGCGGGAGTGGACGCGCTGCGCGCCGCGCTCACCCGCGCCGCGGCGGCGCTGCCCGAGCGGCCTTCGGAGGGCCCCGCCTTCTTGCCGGTCGACCGCGTGTTCACCATCAAGGGCTTTGGCACGGTGGTGACGGGCACGCTGCTGTCGGGAGCGCTGGCGGTGGAGGACGCGGTGTCGCTCCTGCCTGGGCTGCCCGGTCCGCTGCGCGTGCGCGGGGTGCAGCGTCATGGCGACGCTGTGTCCGTCGTGGAGGCGGGACAGCGCGCGGCGGTGAACCTCACCGGCGTGGAGCCGGAGGCGTTGCGCCGGGGGATGGTGCTGGTGCGCGCGGGCGAGCTGCCGGAAACGCGCATGCTCGACGTCGAGTTGACGTTGCTGCCCGCGGCCCCGTCGCCGTTGCCTCGTCGCTCGAAGCTGCTGCTGCACCTGGGCACCGCGCAGGTGGAGGCCACGGTGGCGCTGTTGGATGTGGAGCGGCTGGAGCCCGGCGAGACGACGCTGGCGCAGCTGCGGCTGGGCGCCTCCGTGGGTGCGTTGGTGGGCCAGCGCTTCATCCTGCGCGGCGCGCGAGCCCTTCCGGGACGAGGCGCCACGGTGGCGGGAGGCCGCATCCTGTCCATCTCCCCGCCGAAGCGGCGCAGAGGCGGCGCGTCGGCGGTGGCGCCCCTGCTGGAGGCGGACCCGGCGGGGCAGGTGGCCTGGCTGCTGCGGCAGGCGGGCTATCGCGGGCTGACGCAGGCGGAGCTGTTCGGCCGCTCGGCGCTGGGGCCCCGGGTGCTCACGCGCGCGCTGGAGTTGCTGGGGGCGCGGGGCGGCGCGCTCCTCATCGACCGGGAGCGGCGGCTGTACCTCTCCGGCGAGGTCTTCGAGGCGTTGCAGGGCCGCGCCCTGGCGTTGCTGGCCACCTTCCATGAGCGCGAACCCCTTCGCGAAGGCCTGTCACGCGAGGAGCTGCGGCAGCGGCTATCGTCCGCGCTGGACGCGCGGGCGTTCCAGCGGGTGTTGCAGTCCCTGGTGGAAGGAGGACGGGTGGAACTAGAGCGGGACGTGGTACGCCTCAAGGGGCGCGGCCGCACGCTGAGCCTGGGGGACACTGCCGCTCGGGCGCGGCTGGCGGCAGAGCTGTCCGCCGCGGCCTTGGCGCCTCCCTCGCTTCCCGAACTGGAGCAGAAGCTCCAGCTCTCCGCCTCCCGGCTGCGTGAGCTGTTGGGCGTCATGGTGGTGGAGGGCGCGGCGGTGCGCGTCTCGGAGGGCTTGTGGTTCGCGGCCGGGGCGCTGGCGTCACTGCGCGAGCGCCTGGTTGCCCACCTGCGCGAGAAGAAGGAGATTACCACCCAGGACTTCAAGGAGATGGTGGGGCAAAGCCGCAAGTTCGTCATCCCCCTGTCCGAATACTTCGACCGGGAGAAGGTCACGCTCCGGGTAGGAGAGAAGCGGGTGCTGCGTCGCGGATGAGTACCAAGCGCTACAGCGAGGCAGAGCTTCGCGTCCTCGTCGACACCTTCCGCAACCCCATGCTGGCGGTGGTGGAGGGACGGGTGCTCGTGGCCAATGACGCCTATGTCGCGTTGCTCGGCCTGCAACGCGCCCAGGTAGAGGGCCGCTCCGTCATGGACTTCATCCAGCCGGAGGACCGCAGCCGCGTGGTCGAGCGCTACTGGCGGGTGGAGGCCGGTGCGCCGCTTCATGAGGGCTCCCAGCTCTTCCAGGTCCCCTGCGCTGGTGGCGTGGCGCGCGAGGTGGCCGTCACCGCGTCCCGCTTCGTGCTGGAGCGCGGGGGCGGGGGGCTGCTGCTCAACTGCGTGCCCATGGAGAACCGGCCGCCGGAGATGTCGGTGGCCGAGCGGCTGGTGGAGACCTCCGCGGGGCTGGTGTCCGCGCACTCGGAGAACGCCGTCCGCCGCGTCGCCCTGAAGGGCCTGGAGGCCGCGGGCTTCCGGGCCCGGCTGTTGCGCTGGGACGGCGAGGGCCTGCTGGCTCGGGATGGGGAGCCCCTGCCGGAGGACGCGCGCCTGGGGCTGGAGTCGCTCGCGGACGGGCGTCCCGTCTTTGGTGGCTCGGACCAGGCCGCGCCCACCCACGTCTACCTGCCCGTGGGCGGCCCCCAGGCCGAGGTGCTGTGGGTGGAGGGCCACTGGGTGGCGCCGCACCATGGCTCGGTGTTGATGCTCTTCGCCAAGGTGGTGGGCGCCGCGCTGGCGGATGCGCGCGTGCAGGCGGAGAGCGCGCGCAGCCGCTGGGAGATGGAGGCGGTCGCGCAGATGGCGCGCTTCGTCGCGCAGCCGTCTCCGCCCACGCAGGAGGACTTCCTGGAGCGCGTCGCTTCACTGCTCCAGGCGGACGCCGCGGCCCTGCACCTCTCGACGCCTCCCGAAGCCACGCTGACGCTGTCCTCACACGTGGGCTTTCAGGACGCGGCGGACGCGCGCCGGCTCACGGGCGTGCTGTCGTGTGGCGCGGAGGGCGCGCTGTCCTCGTCCTCGGACGAGGCCCCGCTGGTGGAGCAGTCCGGAGGGCGGTTGGGGGCGGGCGCGGCGGTGTGTCTGATTCGCGGCGGCGAGGTGTGCGGGATGCTCCAGGTGCTGCGCGCGCCGGGGAAGCCCTTCGACGAACGGGACCTGCGCCTGCTGGGCACGCTGTCGGAGTTGCTGGTGACGCTGCTGGAGCAGCGCCGGCTGCGGGCCGAGTCCTCGCGCCAGTTGGCCGAGACGCGTCTCCTGCTGGACCTGGCGCGCACCACGTCCGGCGTGCTGGAGACGTCGAGCATCCTGGATGTGGCCGCAGACTTCCTCGTCCGCCTGCTGGATGTGTCCAACTGCTACATCCTGCTGTACGACGAGAGTGCCCGGCTGCTGCGCGGCGCGGCGGCCTCCATCGCGCACCGCGACTACTTCCGCACGGTGGTGCTGCCCCTCCATGGAGACGGCCTGACGGCGCGCGTGGCGCGTGAGCGCAGGCCCATCGCGGTGGAGGACGTGGCCGCCGCGGACGGCGGCTTCAACCCGGAACTCGCGCACCGCTTCGACGAGAAGGCGCTGCTGGCGCTGCCGCTCACCTCGCGCGAGGAACTCATCGGCGTGGTGGTGGTGGACGACACGCGGGGCCCGCGCGCCTTCGGTCCGGAGCTCATCGAGCTGGCGGAGGCCACGTGTGGCCAGCTGGCGTTGTCCATCGCCAACGCGCGCCTGTACGAGTCCCTGTGGGCCAGCTACGCGGAGCTGGCTGCCACTCGCGCGGAGATGGTGAAGCGCGAGCGGCTGGCCGCGCTGGGCGAGCTGTCCGCGATTGTCGCCCACGAGGTGCGCAACCCGCTGGGCGTCATCTTCAACGCGGTGGCCTCGCTGCGCCGGCTGTTGGTGCCGGGCGGGGACGCGGCCATGTTGCTCGACATCCTGGGGGAGGAGAGCGACCGGCTCAACCGCATCGTTGGTGACTTGCTGGACTACACGCGTCCCAGGGACCCGGTGCTCCAGCAGGAGGACCTGGGCCGCGTGCTCCAGGATTCACTGGAGGCCGCGCGGATGCAGGGTGGCGGCGCGGACCGCTCCATTCGCATCCAATCCGACGTGGAGCCCGGCCTTCCGCCGGTACCCATGGACCGTCGCCTCATCCGACAGGCGCTGGTCAACGTGGCGGTCAACGCCATCCAGTCCATGCCGCAGGGTGGACTCGTGCAGGTTCGCGCGCGCCGTGAAGCCCACGCGGGGCGCGAGCAACTGCGCATCGACGTGGTGGACCAGGGCCCGGGCATCCCCGCCGAGCTGCTCCACCGCGTCTTCGAACCGTTCTTCACCACCAAGGCCCAGGGCACCGGCCTGGGCCTGGCCGTCGTCAGGCGCATCCTCGAGGAGCACCGGGGCGAAATCGCCGTGGACAGTATCCCGGGGCGCGGTACCACCTTCACCTTCCGGCTGCCGTTCTCGCAGCCTCCGTCCTTCCCATGACCGACGCGAACACTCCGCCGACCCGAGGACGGCTCCTCGTCGTGGACGACCAGCGCAACATGCGCGCCACCACCGCCCTCTTGTTGCGGGCGGAGAACTACACCGTCTTCGAGGCCGCCACCGGCGAGGAAGCCCTGGCCCAGCTCGCCAGCGGCAGCATCGACCTGCTGCTGACAGACCTGAAGATGGAGCCCATGGACGGGCTCACGCTCCTGCGGCGCGCGCTGGAGGTGGCACCCCGGCTCCAGGTCATCATGATGACGGCCTTCGGCTCCATCGAGAGCGCCGTGGAGGCCATGCGCCTGGGGGCCTACGACTATGTCACCAAGCCCTTCAAGGAGAGCGAGCTGCGCTACCGCGTGGAGCGCGCCCTGGAGCGCGCGCGCCTGCTGCGCGACGTGGACAACCTCACCACCGACTTCAACCAGCGCCACGGCCTGTCCGCCCTGGTGGGGCGCAGCGCCGCCATGCGCGAGCTCACCACGCGGCTGATGCGCGTGGCGCAGAGCGACGCCACCGTCCTCATCCAGGGCGAGAGCGGCACGGGCAAGGAGCTGGTGGCCCGCGCGCTCCATGCGCACAGCCGCCGCAAGGCCCGCTCCTTCGTGCCCGTCAACTGCGCGGCCATCAGCGAGTCCCTGCTGGAGAGCGAGCTGTTCGGCCACGCCAAGGGCGCTTTCACCGGCGCGGTGAAGTCCCGCCGGGGCCTCTTCGAGGAGGCGGACGGCGGCACGCTCTTCATCGACGAGGTGACGGAGACCAGCCCCACCTTCCAGTCCAAGCTGCTGCGCGCGCTGCAAGAGGGCGAGGTCCGCCGCGTCGGTGAGTCCACCGCGCTGCGAGTGGACGTGCGCATCGTCGCCGCCACCAACCGGGACATCGAGCTGGAGGTGCGCGACAAGCGCTTCCGGCAGGACCTCTACTACCGCCTCAACGTGGTGGCCCTCCGCGTCCCGCCCCTGCGCGAGCGCCTGGAGGACGTGCCTGCGCTGGCGGAGCACTTCCTGGAGCGGGCCAATGCCCGCAGCCCCAATCCCAAGCGCCTCTCCGCCGCCGCGGTGTCTCACCTGATGAGCTACGGCTTCCCCGGCAACGTGCGCGAGCTGGAGAACCTGGTGGAGCAGGCCGCCGCGCTCGCGGAGGGCGATGAGCTGCTGCCCGAGGACTTCCCCGTGCGGCAGGGCCGTATGACGCCGGCCCATGGCACCCCCAGCGTCGCCTTCCTGGACGGGCAGGGCGGGGCGCTCGGGCGCAACGCCAGCGCGGGGCCCACGCTGGCCCAGGTGGTGGAAGAGGCGGAGCGCCACGCCATCACCCAGGCCCTGGAGCGGCACGGGGTGGACCTGGCGCGCGTCGCGGATGAGCTCGGCGTCTCCTCCACCACGCTCTGGCGGAAGATGAAGCGGCTCAACCTCCGACCGCCCAGTGAGCTGGCCCGGGAATAGCCCTGGAGTAGGGGAAAAACTCACCCATGTAACTTTCCCGCGGCCATGGATTCAGATCCGAAATGGACGGGTTCATAGGTGAAAAAGGTAAGTAGCTAAATTTGCTCGTCTTTTTCACTTCTGAAACTCCATTGCAGTCATGAAATGGAGCGGCGGGGCACCAGCAGCGTCAGTTAGTCCTTCAAGTGCTTGAGAAAACTAGAGTTTCTCCCCGCGAGGCTGCTGGCACGGCGACTGCTATAGGAATGCGCGGGACACATCGAAGCGAGGCTGAAGGCGGTTCCCCCCCACCCCTTCAGCACTTCCGGTGAGTCACCTTGAGAAGACCCGCGGCCCGGCACCTCTTTGGGGTGTCGGGCCGCCTTCTTTTCCGCGTCTGTAGCTGCCTCGGCTCGCGACGAAAGGAAGCGCAGGTGGGGTCCTCTGAATCTCAGTGGGTGCTGCGTCCCGGTCGGCTGGAAGACCACGCTGTCTTCGCCCGGCTGTTTCTTGAACTCGGGGTGGATGAGCCCCCGCCGTCCGAGCCCGTGTGGGCGGCGGAAGTCGCCCAGCGCTCCCTGTTCGCCGAAGGTCCCCAGGGTGTGGGCGCCTACGCCGTGACGAACGTCCTGGGGGACTTCGGGTTCGTGAGGCAACTGGTGGTGGCGCCGTTCGCCCGGGGGCAGGGACTGGGGCGGAGGATGATGACGCACCTGGCCGGGCACTTTCGCGCACAAGGGTGCACCTGCTGGGTCCTCAACGTGAAGCGGGACAACACGCCCGCGCTCGAGCTCTACACCTCGCTGGGAATGGGGCCGGCGCGCGAGGCCACCACGTTGCGGGTGACGCGGGCCCACCTGGCGGCGCTCCCCCTCGCGTCACCGGACGGGGCCGTGGTCCCGGTGTCGCTGGAGGACTGCGGCGCGCTGACGGAGTCCTTCGGGATGATTCCCGGCAAGCTGGCGGCCTCCGCGGCCAGTGACTCGCACCGGATGCTGGGGCTCATCGACCCCCAAGTCCCTGCACGCCGGTGGTTGGGGATGATGGACCTGCGCCCCGGTCCCAGCTTGTTTCCCTTCTTCGCGGTGTCTCCCGGGCATGCGCGGACACTGCTCGAAGCGGCCTTCGGCCAGTTGGAGGAGGGCGTGTCCGCGCTGAATGTCACGGTGGCGGATGACGCGCCCCTGGTGCACCTGCTCCGCGAAGCGGGAGCGCAGACGCGCCTCGAGACGCTGGAGCTTCGCGGACTGCTGGTGGACGCGGCGCCCTGATTCACGGGCGCTGAAAACACGACGCCCGCCCAGGCACGAGGCCGGGGCGGGCGGGGTGTGACAGCGGAGGCGGGAGGCTACTGGCCGAAGATGCTGCTGGCCTGCTCCAGCCAGCCCATGATGGGACCGGGGATGATGCCCAGAATCACGACCGCCGCGGTGGACAGCACCAGCGCCAGTTCGGTGGACCAGCTCTTCTCGAGCGCCTGCGCGCCCTCCGGCACCGGCCGCATGAACATGTAGACCACCACGCGCAGGTAGTAATAGATGCCCACCGCGCTGGAGAGCACGCCGACGATGGTGAGGCCGATGAGGCCCGCGTCCACGGCGGCCTGGAAGATGAGCAGCTTGCTCATGAAGCCGATGGTGGGCGGGATGCCACCCAGCGACAGCATGAAGGCCGCCATCGCGAAGGCCCAACCCGGCTTGCGCTGCGCCAGCCCGCTGAAGCGCTCCAGGTCCCAGGCGGTGCCCTTCTCCTCGTCCTCGCGACGCTCCAGGACGGAGACGATGGCGAAGGCGCCCACCGCGCTGAACGTGTACGCCAGCAGGTAGTAGAGGATGCCGCGCAGCGCCTCCGCGCGGGCCAGGTCCAGCGGGGTGCCGCCCGTCAGCGCGGACGCACCCAGCAGGCGGAACTGCTCGCCCGGGCCGGTGACGAAGAGGGCGGCCACGCCCACCAGCAGGTAGCCGGCGTGGGCAATGGACGAGTACGCCAGCATTCGCTTCACGTTGCGCTGCGGAATCGCCAGCAGGTTGCCCGCCACCATGGTGAGGAAGGCCAGCACGGAGAACAGGCTCAGCAGAATCTCCGGGTCCACGCCCTTGCCCACCATGAAGAACACGCGGACCATCGCCGCGAAGGCGGCCGCCTTCACGCCCACGCTCATCAGCGCGGTGACCGGCGTCGGCGCGCCCTCGTAGACGTCCGGCGTCCACATGTGGAACGGCACCGCGGCGACCTTGAAGGCGAAGCCCGTAATCACCAGGATGATGCCCGCGTACACCAGGCCGGGCTGCGACGACATGGCGGTGGACAGCGGACCGGCCATGGCCGTCAGGTGGGTGGTGCCGGTGGCGCCGTACAGCAGCGCCGCGCCGTAGAGCAGCACCGCGGACGAGAAGGCGCCCAGGATGAAGTACTTGAAGCCCGCCTCGCTCGGCCGCGTGCCACGCCGCAGGTACGACGTCAGCGCGTAGGTGGAGAGGGAGAGGACCTCGATGTTGACGAAGAGCGTGATGAGCTCGTTCGACATCGCCAGCAGGCTCATGCCCGCCGAGGCGAACAGCATCAGCGCGTAGAACTCACCGCGCTCCGCGCCGCGCTTGCGCAGGAAGCTCACCGAGCTCAGGGTCGCCAGCGCCAGGCCCACGCACACCACGAAGGTGAGGAAGCTGGAGAAGGGGTCCATCACGCCGAAGCCGAGCATCACCTCCTGGGGTGGCTCGAACATCGTCGTCAGCGCCGTGGCGCCGGCCGCCACCGCCGTCACCACGGTGAGCACCGCCTGGTACGCGCGCGACGCCGTCGTGGAGAGGAACACCTCCGACAGCAGCAGGATGGAGGCGCCCACCACCATGATGATGGCGGGCAGCAGCGGGAGGAAGTCTGCCAGGCTGAGATTGGGCAGGTTCATGTCGGAAGCTCAGGCGGCTACTGCCGCGGCGAGGGAACGGCCGGGGCGGCGGCCAACGGAACGGGCGCGGACGGCGCGGCGACGACCTGACGGGATGGCAGGGACATCACCTCGACCCGAAGTCGGTCCTCCTGCAACTCGGCCCCCGGCGTGCCCACGCGGGCGCGGGCCAGGAAGCGGTCCGTGGAGGGCGCCAGCCGGTCCAGGAAGGGCTGCGGCTGCAGACCCATCACAGCGACCAGGACGATGAAGGGGAGCACCGTGAGGCCCTCGCGCAGGTTCATGTCCGTCAGGTGCTGGTTCTCCCGGTGGGTGATGCCACCGAAGAACACCTTCTGCACCATCCACAGCATGTACGCGGCGCCCAGGATGACGCCCAGTGTGGCGAAGCCGCCGAACACCGCCGTCAGGTGCGGGTTGCCCGCGGCCTCGCCCAGGTCGCTCTTGAAGGTGCCCAGGAGGACCAGGAACTCACCGATGAAGCCGTTCGTGCCCGGCACGGCGATGGAGGAGAAGGTGATGATGACGAAGGCCGCGGTGAACACCGGCATCACCTTCGCGATGCCGCCGTAGTCCGCCATCAGGCGCGAGTGGCGCCGCTCGTACAGGTAGCCGAACAGGAGGAACAGCGCGCCCGTGGACACACCGTGGTTGAGCATCTGGTACGCGCTGCCCGTGGCGCCCTCGGCCGTAATCGCCAGGATGCCCAGCATGCAGTAGCCCAGGTGGCTGACCGACGAGTACGCGATGAGCTTTTTGATGTCCCGCTGCGCCAGGCACATCATCGCGCCGTACACGATGCCGATGATGGCCAGCGTGGCCAGGAAGGGCCGCGCCTGCTGCGTGGCCACCGGGAAGAAGGGAATCGCGTAGCGCCAGAAGCCAAAGGTCCCCATCTTCAGGGTGACGCCGGCCAGAATCATGGAGCCAGCCACCGGCGCCTGCACGTGCGCGTCCGGCAACCAGGTGTGCAGCGGCCACATGGGGACCTTGACGGCGAACGCGATGGCGAACGCCGCGAACAGCCACGGACCCCAGGTGTGCAGCGTGGCGGCCAGCCCGGTGAGCGAGTCACACGCGCCCGCGGGCCCCGCGGTGCATGCACTGAGCTGACGGTTGGCGTCCAGCAGGCCGTTGTAGATGCTCGCGTAGTCGAACGAGCGGGCACCCACCGGCGCGCTGATGAAGTACACGGCGATGACGGCCACCAGCATCAGCAGCGAGCCGGCCAGCGTGTAGAGGAAGAACTTCACCGCCGCCATCTGGCGGTCCTCGGCGCCCCACACACCCACCAGGAGGTACATGGGGATGAGCATGGCCTCGAAGAAGATGTAGAAGAGCAGCACGTCCAGCGACACCAGCGCGCCCAGCATCGTCGTCTGGAGCACCAGCAGCGCCAGGTGGAACTCCTTGATGCGGAACTTGATGTACGTGGTGGACGCCAGCACCACGAGGGGCCCCAGGAAGACGGTGAGCAGCAGCAGGCTCACGGCCAGGCCGTCCACGCCAATGTGGTAGCTGGTGCCGAACAGGTCGAACCAACGCGCCCGGTACTCGAGCTGGAACTCCGGCCCGCCCGGCACATACGTCATGTAGGCCCAGACCCCGAACACCAGGTCCAGCACCATGGCGATGAACGTGACGGTGCGAATCTGGCCGCTCTCGCCGGCCGGCAGCAGCGCCACCAGCGCCGCGAACACCAGCGGCAGGAAGACGACGAGGTTGAGCAGGTGGTTGTCGAAGAAGCTCATTGCATCACCTGGATGAGGGCGTAGGCCATCCCGCCCAGCAGGGCGATGGCCATCACAGCGGCGTAGGCCTGGGCATCGCCCGACTGCACGTAGCGGAGCGCACTGCCCACGCGCGCCGTCACCCACGCCGTGCCGCGGACCGCCACGGTGTCGATGACGAGCGCGTCCACCACGCGGAAGAGGAGGAAGCTCATGAACTTCACGGGACGGATGACAATCAGCTCATAGAGCTCGTCCACGTAGAACTTGTTGAGCGCCAGGGGGCGCACCGCGCGGATGAAGGCGGGATCCGGCTGACCCACGCGCGAAGGGAAGTAGCGCAGGTAGAGGAAGGCCGCCGTGCCGCCACCCGCCAGGGCCACGGCCCAGGCCTTGAGGTAGTCCGGCACGAGCTGCGGGCGGCTGGTGTCCAGCGCCACCAGCGTGCTGGCGTCGGTGATGCGCTTGGTCGCGCTGAACACCGGGCTCAGGAAGTTGTCGAGCACCGGCTGCGCCGTCATGTTGAGGAAGTCGATGCCGAACGCGTACCGCGCGGCGACCACGCTCAGGACTGCCAGCACCACCAGCGGCAGGGTCATTTGCCAGGCGCTCTCATGGGCGTGGGCCACCCGGGCCTCCTTCGAGCGGGGACCCTCGAAGGTGAGCAGGTACACGCGCGTCATGTAGAACGCGGTGGACGCCGCGATGAGCAGGCCCAGGTAGTAGACGAGGCTGGACACCCACTCCAGGCCCTGCAGGTGGTTGTGGTGCACACCGTGCAGGATGGCGTCCTTCGAGAAGAAGCCGGACAGCGGGATGATGCCGGTGATGGCCAGGGTGGCGACCAGGAAGGTGGCCCAGGTCCAGGGCATCTCCTTGCGCAGGCCACCCAGCTTCTTGATGTCCGTCTCGTCGCCGTTGCCGTGCATCACGCTGCCGGCGCCGAGGAAGAGGCAGGCCTTGAAGAAGGCGTGCGTCATCAGGTGGAACACCGCCGCCCAGAAGATGCCCATGCCCACGCCCATGAACATGATGCCCAGCTGGGACACCGTGGAGTAGGCGAGCACCTTCTTGATGTCGTCCTGCGCGAAGGCGATGAGCGCCGCCAGCAGCGAGGTGAGCGCGCCGATGATGGCGATGGTCGCCATGGCGGTGGGGCTCAGCACCAGCAGCGCGGACATGCGGCTGAACAGGTAGACGCCGGCGGTCACCATCGTCGCGGCGTGGATGAGGGCGGAGACCGGCGTCGGGCCGGCCATGGCGTCCGGCAGCCAGACGTAGAGGGGCAGCTGCGCGCTCTTGCCCGCGGCGCCCAGGAGGAACAGCAGCATGGCCGCCGTCATCACGCCGCCGAAGGTGTAGCCCTCCAGCGGGCCCGCCTCGATGGGGGTGCTCAGGTCGACCTTGTCCGCGGAGCCGTTCACCAGGCCCTCGGCCATCTTCTCCAGGCCCTTGAACGTCACCGGGCCCTTCTGCTCCAGCGCGGCCGTGTAGTGCTGCGCGGTGGTGCCGGCGGTGTTGTAGTCCGCCGCGTTCGACTGCTGGGTGAAGGCGGAGACCAGCAGCACCAGCAGGAAGGTGCCGATGAGGAACGCGAAGTCACCGATGCGGTTGGTGACGAAGGCCTTGCGCCCGGCCCAGGCCTTGGCCGGGTCGTCGTACCAGAATCCGATGAGCAGGTAGCTGGCCATGCCGACACCCTCCCAGCCCACGAAGAGCAGGATCAGGTTGTCGGCCAGCACCAGCGTCAGCATCGCCGCGACGAACAGGTTCAGGTACGCGAAGAAACGCCAGTACGCGGCGTCGTGCTCCATGTAGCTGGTGGAGTACAGGTGGATGAGGAAGCCGACGCCCGTGATGATGAGCAGCAGGATGCCGGACAGATGGTCCACCATCAGCCCGAAGTTCACCCGGAAGTCGCCCACCGAGAACCAGGTGCCGTAGTCGTACGCGAGCGCGTAGCGCACGAAGTCCCGCTCGATGCCGAACGGGTTGGGGAAGATGGCCGCCAGCCGACCCGTCTCGGGGTTGTGGTGGCTGGTGGCCCAGAAGGCCAACAGGCTCAGGACGAAGGAGCCAGCCACCGCCGCGCAGGCGACGAGCTGGACGTTGGCCCGGCCCATCATCTTGCCGAACACACCGCAGATGAACGCGCCCAGCAGGGGCAGCGCGATGATGAGCCAGAGCGAGGGCGCCAGGATGTCTGGCGCCACGGGTGCCGCCCGGAAGAATTCGACGAGAGTCATGACAGTGGCTCCTGGGGGGGCATCAGTGCTTCATCGTCCGGAGGTCTTCCAGCAGGATGCTGCCCCGGCTTCGGAAGACGGCGATGACGATGGCCAGACCGATGGCGGCTTCCGCCGCCGCCACCGCGATGACGAAGAAGGCGGACACGTGGCCGAGGTCGTCACCGCGCATGCGCGCGAAGGCCACGAACGTGAGGTTGGCCGCGTTGAGCATCAGCTCCACGCTCATGAAGACGACCAGCGCGTTGCGGCGAACGAGCACGCCGAACATGCCCATGCAGAACAGGGCGGCGGCAAGCAGGAGATAATAGGTGATGGGAACCATGGGCCGATTCGGGGCCTCGCGAGCGGCTGCCTGCGCCGCCATCTAGCACAGAAAAGTTGTCCGGGATGGGCGATCAGATCCGCGACTTGGCCACGACGACTGCGCCCACCATGGCCACCAGCAGCAGCAAGCTCACAGCTTCGAAGGGAAACAGCCACTGGGTGAAGATGACCTGACCCATGGTGGCGATGGTGCCGAAGGAGGCCTGGGCTCCCGTGCTCAGCGTGGCCGGCTCGGCGGGCAGCTTCAGGAGGACGATGGCCAGGACCACGAACAGGCCCACCGTCGCCGCGCCGCCCGCGACGCGGGCCACCGTGGGCTTGCCGCGCGTGGACGACTCTCCCAGGTTGAGCAGCATGATGACGAACAGGAAGAGCACCATGATGGCGCCCGCGTACACGAGCACCTGCATGACGGCCACCGTGTGCGCCCACAGCAGCACGTAGATGCCGGCCATGAAGAAGAACGTGGACACCAGCGCCATGGCCGAATTGATGGGGCTGCGCGCGAAGATGACCGTTCCAGCCGACAGCAGCGTCAGGAGCGCGAACGCCCCGAAGAGGATGAGCTCGATGTTCAAGACCAGTCTCCGAACGAACCCCAGGGCTTGTCGCCGAACGGGCAGCGGTGCTCACGGATGTGAGCCTCGAACTCGTCCCGGAACCGCATGAGGAACGAGTGCGTGGGCAGCGCCGCCGCGTCGCCGAGCGCGCAGATGGTGTTGCCCAGGCCGATGGGCGGGTAGGGGGCGATCGACGACGCGACGTTGGACAGCATGTCGATGTCGCCCGGCTCGCCGCGGCCCTCTTCGATCTTGCGCAAGAGGCGCGTCTGCCAGGGCGTGCCTTCACGGCACGGCGTGCACTGGCCGCACGACTCTTCCGCGTAGAAGCGGGCCACGCGCCACAGGCTGCGCACCATGCAGGTGGCGTCGTCCATGACGATGACGCCGCCGGAGCCCGCCATGGTCTGCTTCACCTTGAGGGCCTCGAACTCCATGGCCACGTCCAGCTCGTCCGCGCCCAGCACCGGCGCCGAGGAGCCGCCCGGAATCACGGCCTTCACCTTCCGGCCCGCGGGCATGCCCCGGCCGTACTTGTCGTCGAAGATGAGCTCGGAGATGGTGGTGAACATCGACACTTCGTACACGCCCGGCCGGTTCACCGTGCCGGAGAGGCAGACGAGCCGCGTGCCGCCCGACTTGTCGGTGCCCAGCTTCGCGTAGGCCTCAGCGCCCTGCTGGAAGATGGCGGGCACGCTGGCCAGCGTCTCCACGTTGTTCACCACCGTGGGGCAGCCGAAGAGGCCCACCACCGCGGGGAAGGGCGGCTTCAGGCGGGGCCAGCCCTTCTTGCCTTCCAGGCTCTCCAGCAGCGCCGTCTCCTCGCCGCAGATGTACGCGCCCGCGCCGCGGACCAGGTAGCAGTTCAGCTCGTAGTCCTTGCCCAGGACCTTCTTGCCGAAGATGCCCGCCTTGTAGGCCTCGTCGATGGCCGCCTGCGCGCGCTCCGCCGGGAACTTGAACTCGCCGCGCAGGTACACGTAGCAGGTGTGCACGCCCAGCGCGTAGGACGCGATGGCGATGCCTTCCAGCATCATGTGCGGGTCATCTTCCAGGATGTAGCGGTCCTTGAAGGTGCCCGGCTCGGACTCGTCGCCGTTGACCGCCAGGTACTTGGGCTTGGGGCTGTCCTTGGGGACGAAGCTCCACTTGAGGCCCGTGGGGAAGCCGGCGCCACCGCGACCGCGGAGGTTCGACTTCTTCACCTCGTCAATGATGGCGGCGGGCTCCATCTGGAGCGCCTTCTTCAGCGCCTCGTAGCCCCCCCGCTTGCGGTAGCTGTCCAGGGTCCAGGACTGAGGCTTACCCCAGGCCGCCGAGATGATCGGTTCGATCGTCTTTGCCGTAGAGGCCATGTCGATGACGTCCTAAGCCTAAGAAGGGTGGGGGTTCAGCTCAACTTGGCGAGGATGGCATCCAGCTTCGCCTGGGTCAGGCTTTCGTGGTGATCCTCGTTGATCTGCAGGCAGGGCGCAGTACCGCACGAGGCCAGGCACTCGGTCTCTCGCAAGGTGAACTTCTCATTGGCTTCACCTGCCTTGAGGCCCAGCTTCTCCTCCAGGTAGGCGAGCATCTTCTCCGCGCCCCACAGCGAGCAGGACAGGTTCGTGCAGACGTCGATGACGTACTTGCCCGGCTTCTTGAGGTGGTACATCACGTAGAAGCTGGCCACTTCCATGGCCCGCTCGGGAGTGACCTCCAGATGCTTCGCCACCAGCCGCAACCCTTCCGGGGGCAGCCATCCCTTGATTTCCTGGAGCAGACGCAGCGCTGGGAGCATGCCCGCGCTTTTCCGATCCGGGGGGTAGTGGGAGATGATCTCCGCGATTCCCGCGTCGAACTTCTTCTGCTCTTCAGAGGTGAACAGGGGCTCCGCCATGGCGGGCCGGTACGTATTGCCCCAATGGCTACGTTGTCAACATAAACCCTCGAAGCTACACTGGGTTGCCATCAGCAAATTGCCGAGCGATTTCAAGCCCTTGTTATGAACCCGGGTCCAGAGGACAAGCGCCAGCACCCCCGCGTCCCGGCCGTGCTGAGAGTGGACTACACGGACGGGCGCCAGGCCCGCGACGTGACGGAGAACCTGTCCCACGAGGGCCTGTTCGTCCAGACGGACCAGGCCTTCGTCATGGGGGACGAGGTCCGGCTCGCACTTTCTTTCCCGGGACTGCTGGATCCGGTAGAAGTCAGCGGAACCGTGGCCTGGATGCGGCCAGCGGGCCCCGATCAGCCCGCGGGCGTCGGCGTTCGCGTGGAGCGCGAGCAGGACCGGCGGAAACTGGGTGACATCTTGAGTGCGGCAGGAGCAGACAGCCACGCGTCCCACGCAGAGCACGAGGGGTATCGTGTGCTCATCGTTGAGGACAACCCGCACATCATCGAGATGTACAGCTACGTGCTGAAGAAGCTGGCCAGCGGCGAGCTGCACGGAAAGGTCCCCCTGGAGGTCCACTTCGCGCCGGACGGGCACCACGCGCTGCTGATGCTGCGTGAGGACCGCTTCAACTTGGTGATGACGGACCTCTACATGCCGGTGATGGACGGCTTCGCCCTGGTGGAGCGGATGCGCGAGGAAGAAGCGCTGCGCACCATCCCCATCATCGCCATCTCCGCCGGCGGCAAGGAGGCGCAGGACCGCGCCATGCAGTTGGGCGTGGACATCTACCTGCGCAAGCCGGTGCGTTTCGTGGAAGTCCTGGAGACGGTGAAGCAGCTCTTGCGCATCAAGTAGGGGCGCGTTTTACCGCCAGTCATCCGTTGAGCCACGGCGTGGGGACGGCATAGAGTCGCTTCCCCATGCAGAAGCCCGCCCTCAATCGCGACACCGTCAGTGGCGAGGCGCTGTTCATCCTCCGGAACCTGAGGGAGAACGGCCGTCTTGGACGCTCGAACAAGCTGGCAGACGTGAAGGCCGCACTCGAGCCATCCGTGTCGCTCGAGTTCGACAACTACTTCTTCTTCCTGCGCAAGTTCCACTACATCGCCATGGACCGCGAGGCCCAGCTCAAGCTCACCGACCAGGGTGAGCAGGTGGCGGGTGGGGAGCTGAACGAGCGCTTCTCCCTGGAGGTCGGTGAGTTCTTCGCCGATCAGCTGGCCGCCGCCGCGGACGCGCCCCTGGAAGGGGCCGGTGGGGACGAGCCGCTGATGGTTCCTCCGCCCCCGCCGGAGCTGCTGCTGGATGAGGCCGAGGTCGACGGCGCGCCGCCCGTGCCCTCCGGCCCGCTCGCGCCGCCGCCCATGCCGCCGGTGCGCAGCTCGCGCTCGGCCATGCCCGCGCTGGACCTGGGCATGCCGTCCTCGGCCATCCCCATGCCGCCGCCGTCAGCCCCGGCGCCCCGCGCGGAGGCCGCCGCCGAGCCCCGCCGTGAGGCCACCGTCATCGTCCAGGGGCCCTTCACCGCGTCGAACACCCCCGCGC
>NZ_VHLC01000112.1:0-27141 GCF_006547355.1 Myxococcus sp. AB036A
GTGCCGCTCGCGCCCCGTGCACTCCTACGGATGTACTGACCTGCCGACGGAGCAACGCCTAAGCAGCCCGCGTGCCAGAAGTCGCACGTGGCGTGTTTCTCCTTAAAAGCGCCAACGAATTTGCCGTCTCTGGCGCGCGGGATTCCCCGGTGGAGCTGAAAAAATGCCCGGGTGGGGAAGTGCCGTTCCCAACGGGAGACTGTGAAAAGGACCGGGTTGCCCGTCCGGGTTCCTGTTCCTAGGTTTGCCCGCGCCAGGCTGTGGTGCGTGGGGAGGTGCGGCGTGTACTGGACGATGGGAATCATCCTGTTGGTGTTGTGGGGGCTGGGGCTGACCACCGGCTCCACCGAGGGTTACTGGGTCCATCTGCTGCTGCTGTTCGCGATGGTGGCGCTCCTGCTGGCGGTGGTGTCTCAGGGCCGCCGGGCGGCCTCGGCGTGAGGCGCGGTGCGCCCGAGGTGACGGGGGTGGAGCTGCCCCGGGACTCCGTGGGCTTCACGCGCCGGGAGTGCCCGGAGTGTCAGCGGCCCTTCAAGACGCGTCCGGGGCCCATGGACTCGCGCGCGGTCCTGCACAAGCTCCTGGGCTTCTACCCCTTCGAGAACGCCCACGAGTGCGTGGAGGGCATTCCCGTCTGGGGCTGCCCGTACTGCGGCTATCGTGCGGAAGCGGACGCCTTTCTCACGCCCGCCCAGCAGGGGCACCTGGAGGCCGTGGCGCGCGGCTGGGCCAACCACGTGCGGTACGAGCAACTGGCGCACGTGGCGCGCACGCTGTCCGTCAACCCCAGGCCGACGTTCGTGGCGGTGGAGCCGGAGGCCCTGCCGGGGCCCATGGAGCCAGAGCCGGACGAGCTGCTGCGCGTCATGCCCATGCTCTGCTGTGGTGAAGAGGTGAAGGTCATCTGGGAGTGGGACCAGGCACTCCACTGCTTCTCTTGCGGCGCGCGGCATGATCCGATGAGCGGCCGCCAGCAGGTGGAGCTGCGCTTCGTCTCGGAGTAGCGCCCGGGGTGGACGCGGGCGGGCGGTGACGGCAGGCTGGAGGGGACATGACGTGGGTCTCCCCCCGGGCCATGCTCGCGTGCCTGCTCTTGGCCGCGGGCGCCGCCGCCGCGCACGACGCCGACATCCTCTATATCGAAGCGCACCGCGCCGGGCCCGAGGCGCCCGAGGTCCGTCAGATTCTGACGATGACGCCGGAGACGCTGGCCCTGCTCCTGGGCGACGCGGATGGGGGCTCGCTCCTCACGCGGAGTGGACTGGACGCGCGGCGTGACGCCATCGCCACGGGCATCTGGGATGCGATGCCGCTGGCTTCCGGAGCCTTGCCGTGCGTGCGGACCGCGCACGCCGCGGCGCCGAGGCAGTCCTTCGTGGAGCTGTCCGCCACCTTCACGTGCCCGCCGGGTGGAATGCGCCAGCGCTTCCTGGTGCTGACGCGGCTGCCACCGGAGTACCGGGTGATCCTGGGCAGTGTGAGGGAAGGGGAGGTTCCAGGGGCCGTGTTCGCGGATGCCACGCGGCCGGAAGTGGACGTCCCGGAAGGCGGACGCGGCACGCCGCTGCTGAGCCGCTTCGCGGGCTGGGTGGGCCTGGGCGTGCGCCACATCTTCGAGGGCGTGGACCACCTGGCCTTCCTGCTGGCCGTGCTGTTGGTGGGGGGCGGCTGGAGGCGGGTGTTGCTGCTGGTGACGTCCTTCACGGTGGCGCACTCGCTCACGCTGGGGGCCGCCGCGCTGGGCTGGGTGGTGTTGGACGGAGTCCAGGCCCGGTGGGTGGAGGCCGCCATCGCCGCGTCCATCATCTACGTGGCGGTGGAGAACCTGGTGCTGCGCGAGCACCGGCACCGGGTGCTCGTCACCTTCCTCTTCGGGCTGATCCACGGCTTCGGCTTCGCGGGCGTGCTGGCCGGCTACGGCCTGGGCGAGTCCGTGGTGACGGCGCTGCTGGGCTTCAACGTCGGTGTGGAATTGGGCCAGGCGGTGGTGGTGGCGGTGCTGCTGCCCATCCTCCGCATGGTCCAGCGCCGTCCGGCTTTGCACGCGAGGGCCGTGAGGGGACTGTCCATCGGAATCCTCGCGGCTGGTGGGTACTGGATGGTTGAACGCGCCCTCGGTTGAATCCCGCGCTCAGCGTTCCTACGTTGGCGACTTGAAGGTAGGGAACAGGGGGACGTCAATGGGTGCGAGGCATACCCGGTTGGCCGCGGCGCTGGCCGCCGCGTGGGAGGCGGAGGTCGTCTCCGCCCGGCGGATGACGGCGCTGGCAGAGCGAATCGCGGATGCGAGGGTCCGGGCACGGCTGATGGTGTTGGCCGCGTTCTGCCGGGCTCACGCGTCGCGATTGCTCGCACGGCTGGCCGCGCTGGGCCGAGGTCCACTGCCGGTTCCTCCCGAGGACATCGAGCTGGATTCGGATACGTTGCTGGAACTGCGCCGCGAGGGGGCCTTCGCCCGCGCGTCGGCCGCCCGCTATGAGACGACCGCGGAGCTGGCCCGTCAGCAGGCGGACCTCTCCTCCGCGTGGGTCTGCGAGCTGAACCGCACCGAGGAGCAGGACCGCTCCCGGGAGCTGCTGTCCCTGGCCGAAGGGGCCCTGGGGCCCGTGGTCCACGCCGACGCGCCGGCCAGCGCCGCCCCGGGTGACTCATGAGGGAATGACATGGGTTTCTCGCTCTGCCGGTGACAGTTACCGTGCATTGGGCGTAGAAATCCGTTCATGGCGAAGGAGAGCTACAACGACCTCATCTTCCAGCTGGGCGACCTGGCTCGGGACAGGTTGCCGGGCAAGCCCACCTGTCCCCGTTCCATGGACCGCGTCTACCGCGCCGAAGAGGCGGTGGTGGCGCGCCGGGATGAACTGGCGGCGCTCGAGCAGGAGATGAACGACGAGGACGCGGCGTATTCGGACTTTCTCGCCGAGCAGGGCGAGGAGCGGGCGAAGCACGCCGTCATCGTCAAGAAGTGGAAGAAGGCAGTGGACGCCATCGACGGCAAGGTGAAGGAGCTGCGCAAGACGCTCGCGTCTCGCAAGGCCGAAAAGCGCTACGCCGAGGATGGTCTGGTCAAGCTCGAGAAGAAGATCAGCGACATGGAGCTGACCGGCGAGCCGCCCGACAAGATTGAACTGGCCCGCGGCAACCTCAAGAAGAACCGGCTCCAGCAGATGCGCCTCGGCCGGCAGCTGGAGGATCTGGAGTCCAGCCTGGCCTCCGCCCTCACCCCCGTGCCCGGTCAGCCCGGCGCGGCCGGCATCCTGGCGCACAAGCGCATGCTGGAGATGGAGGACGAGGCGGAGGAGCGGAAGCTCGACCACGAGCACCGCATGGCGGAGCTCGACCAGGCAATCGCCGCCAAGGAGGAACAGGTCCAGGCCTCGGAGGATTATCTGGATCAAGCACTGTTCCTCCTGGGCGAAGACGTGTATGCACAGCGCATCAACGATGCGCAGCTCGCACCGTTCTACCCGCGGTTGGATCGCGCGCAGTGAGAGAGGCACCCGCCCGTAGTGCTTGACGGCGGAGACCTGTCTGCTACATTGCGCCGCTTCCTGGCGACCGCGGGGACGCGTGCAGTCCAGGTCATTGAACTTATTGGGTTTTTCCGCGCCACCAGCGCGCTGGCAGTGAGGACGACGTGAAGGGTCTGATTGGCAAGAAGATCGGCATGACCCAGGTGTTCAACGATGAGGGCAACCTCGTCCCGGTCACGGTGATCGACGTGGGCACCTGCCAGGTCGTTGGCAAGCGCACCCCGGAGAAGGACAACTACTCCGCGGTGACCATCGGGTTTGGTGAGATCCGCGAGAAGATTCTCAACCTGGCCGAGCGCGGCTTCTTCAAGAAGGCCAACGCGCCTTACCGCCGCCACCTGAAGGAATTCCGTGTCACGCCGGAGGAGGCTGCCTCCTTCAACGTGGGCGACGCCGTCAAGGCGGACATGTTCGCCAAGGGCGAGCTGGTCGACGTGACCGGCATCACCAAGGGCCGCGGTTTCTCCGGCGTCATGCGCCGCTGGAACTTCAAGGGCTCGCAGACGAAGACGCACGGTACGCACGAGTACCAGCGTCACCCGGGCGCCATCGGTCAGCGTAAGACGCCGGGCCGCGTGTACCCGAACAAGAAGATGCCCGGTCACTACGGCGTGGATCAGGTCACCACCCAGAACCTGACCGTGGTGGACGTGGACGTGGAGAAGGGCCTGGTGCTCGTGAAGGGTGCCGTCGCCGGCCACAACAACGGCGTCGTCTACATCCGCCCCAGCATCAAGGCGGCCATGCGCGCGCAGCACAAGGCCGCGCGCGGCGCGTAGTTCGCTGCTGAGCGTCTGAACGCTCGAAGCGCCCCGTTTCCGGGCCCGATTCGTCGGGCATCCGGGCGGGGCGTTTGTCTTGCGGGGCAGGATGCGTGCGGTTTCCGCGGGTGGGCAGGTGTCTGCCCCGCGTGACGACCCGCCTGCCTGCTTCATCACGTCCCGTGCCGTGGGATGCCCCGGAAACGTTGACCGGTGGGCGTCCGGTGGGGACGACCGTGAAAAGAATTCCGACTCCAGGCCACCTCGGCTTGTCGGTCGTGGAAGCCGTGCGCACATCCAGGCCCCACGGAGGAGTCTGAGCGTCAGGTGACGCGGACTCCGTGGCTCGGGGAGTTCCTTGCACTCCCGCTCATGGCGGCCCACCTCACGGGCCGGGCAGGATTATGATCGCACGCACGCTCTGCGCCTTTGCTTCGTTGGCCGTCTCGCTGGCGGCGCCGGTTGCCGCGGCACAGGACGACGAGAACGTCCTGGACAACGTCGTCGTCCGCAACCGGCTGTACGAGCCGGGCGGCAAGTTGGAGCTGTCCTTCGGGGTCGGCCTGCCGCTCCAGACACACCTGACGGCGCACTACGTCTTCAACGCCGGGGTGGCCTACAACCTCTTCAACACCTTCGCGGTGGAGGCTCGGGCCGGTTACGCGGCCAGCCGTCACACGGGCCTGGCGCGTTCCATCTCCGAGAGCTTCCTCAACCGCGAGGACAAGCGCGTCACCGACGAGCTGGAAGACCTCTGGCAGATGAACCTGCACGGGGTGGCCGGTGTCCGCTGGGCACCCATCTACGGGAAGCTCAGCCTGCTGTCGGACCTGCCGGTCCACTTCCAGACCTACGTCTGGGCGGGCGGGGGCCTCGCCTCGTTCAAACGCAACTCCGTGATCCAGTGCACGCAGGTGGTGAACCGCGAGCTGGGCATCTGCGACAACCGCACGTCGGTGGATGATCGCGGGTCGGCCACCCAGAACTTCTGGGTGAATGAGTCGCGGGTCGCCCCGGTGGTGTCGGCGGCGGTGGGCTTCCGCTTCTTCATCCTGGACAAGCACGGCGTGCGCCTGGAGCTGCGCGACTGGGTCTTCCGGGACAACTACCGCGTCAACCTGGTGCGCGATGCGTGGGAGGCGGGGCAGGCGACGGGGGAGCCCGCGCGCAGCCCTGGCCTCACGCACCTGGTGCAGTTCGACCTTGGCTACACCTTCTCCTTCTAGGTCCACCTGACTATGCGACCGTTCCTGTCCCTCGCGCTCCTTGTCGCCACGGCCACGCAGGCCGCGCCACGCGTCCCGGCTCCGGCCTTCGCGCTGGCGCAGGTCCAGCAAGTGCCAGCGCCCGGTGCGGAGACGTCCGTGCCGCCACCGTCCACGCAGCCCCAGTCGCTCCCGGAGGCCCCTGTCGGGCCCGCGTCCCGGCCCGAGCCGCTGGTGCCCGCCGAAGCCACGGAAGCATCCGCGCCGCCCGCGGGTATCCGCCCCAACGCGGCCCCGGTGCAGGGCACCGACGAGGTGCCCGCGAGCGAGCCTTCCCGTGTTGAAGACACCGCGCCGGTGCCCGCCGCCGAGCCCGCGCCCACCGTGGAGACGGACTCCGCTCCCGCGACGACGGGCGTGGCCGGGCAGGAGGCGCCGCCGGTTCCCGATGATGCACCGGTGCTGGCGTCCGACCTGGGCTCCGATGCGCCGCGCACCACGGATGCGCAGCAGCAGCGGCTGGTGAACGGAGCGCCGCTCTACAACCCCAACGTGTCGGTGCACATCGTCCAGAAGAAGCGCTTCGCGGACGAGGGCCGTCACGAGCTGACGGTGTACCCGGCCGCGGTGCAGGTGAACGGGAAGTACACCCGCCACGCGGGCACGGCGGCGCACTACACCTACCACCTGCAGGAGAACTTCGCCCTCCAGGTGATGGGCCAGTACAACTGGTACTCGAACGAGAGCGACTTCAACCTGGAGCTCATCGACAAGGTCCGTGAGCAGGCGCAGGCGGCCTCGTCGCTGCTCCTGGTGTGGGGCGCCCACGCGGGCGTGGAGGTGACGCCGCTCTACGGCAAGTTCGCCTTCCTCAACAACTCGCTCGCGCAGTTCAGCGTGGTGCTCAGTGGCGGAGCGGGCATCGGCTCCACGCGCCACCTCATCCGCCCCGCCGTGACGAACGATGTGGAGGGCGAGTCGTTCCAGGTGCCCGCGCGCTTCGGTGACACGGGCACCAAGTTCATGGGCTCGGTGGGGGGCGGCTTCCGGCTCCAGTTCGGCGAGTCGTACGCGCTGCGCGTGGAGGTGCGGGACCTCATCTACACCGCGCGCGTGGACCGGGTGGACGGCTGCAACCTGGCGGACTTCGAGGCGCTCGAAGCGGCGCGTTCCACCAACCAGGCCTTCTCCTCGCTGAACCTGAGCGGGAGCTGCCGCTACGAGAAGTTCGACGGCGTCGACCCGAAGACGAAGAAGAACTACCGCGAGGACATCATCCTGGGCCGAGACCTGGTGGCCGAGCCGTCCTCGGACGTCCTCAACAACGTGAGCTTCTACGCCGGCTTCTCTGTCCTCTTCTGATGCTCAGGAAGGCCCCAACCGCCATGAAACGACTGCTCAGCCTCTTGGTCGCCCTGGCGCCGCTCGCGGTGTCCGCCCAGTCTGATTCGGGTGGCTACAACCGCGCGCTGGCCGCCTTCAACGCCGGTGACATGGACACCGCCGCGCCCCTCTTCTTCGAACTCGCGGAGAGCGCCTCCGACGCGGAGGTGAAGGGCAAGGCGGAGTACTTCCTCGGACAGGCCCTGGCCCAGAAGGGCCTGCCCGTGGCCGCCTTCATCGCCTATGCGGCCATCGTCAATGCCGGACCCTCGCACCCCTCGTATCTCAAGGCGGTGGAGGGACTGGTGGACATGCAGCAGCAACTGGATGAGCACAACCTCATCCCCAGCATCCTCAACCAGGCCTACACCGACGAGGTGCGCGACCGCTGGGTGACGCTGCCCAAGGAAGTGCTCGCGCGCATCAACTACCTGGTGGGCACGGTGAGCCAGCGCAAGAGCCGCTTCGAGGAAGCGCGCTCGCTGCTGGAGGCGGTCCCCCAGGACAGCCGCGTGTACGCGAAGTCCCGCTACCTGCTCGGCGTGGTGCTGGCGGACCCGCGCTTCCCGGGCCGCCCCGGCGAGTCCTCCGTGTTGGACAAGGACGCGCTGGCCGCCTTCAACGCGGTGCTGGCGGCGAAGGAGGGGCAACTGGATTTGCGCGCCACGCAGCACCTGGCGCTCATCGCCCTGGGCCGGATCCACTACCGCCGAGGTGAGTACACCGACGCCAGCGCCGCTTATGAGCGGGTGCCGCGCTACTCGCGCTACTGGGACCAGGCCCTCTTCGAGAACGGCTTCGCGCGCTTTCAGAACGAGGACTTCGGCGGGGCGCTCGGCAGCCTCCAGGCGCTGCATGCGCCGCAGTTCGCTGGGGCCTTCCAGCCCGAGTCGTGGATTCTCAAGGCGACCGTCTATTACTACTCGTGCCTCTACGACGAGGTGAAGACGACGTTGGCGGCCTTCGACGAAATCTACGGGCCCATGGAGCGGCAACTGGAGCCTTTCACCGGGGAGGACGTGCCGCTGGTGCAGTCCTTCAACCTGGTGGCGGCGGAGAACCGCCGGCTGCCGCGCCCGGTATACCTGTGGCTGCGCAACAACGAGCGCATCCGCGAGGTGATGCGGATGCTGGAGCGCGTGGACAACGAGAAGCGTGCGCTGACGAACGGACGCTGGCGCGGCACGCCGCTGGCGGCGCAGTCCACCGCGTCGCTCGAGGAGGTGCGCGGGACGTTGCTGCAGGTGGGCGGCACGCTGGCGCAGAGCCGCATCCGTGAGGCAGCGGACAATCTGCGGACCTTCTCCGACCAGGCGGAAATCATCCGCGTGCAGACGGCATTGGATGAGAAGGATTTGCTGCAGGCCGGCGTTGACCAGAAGGCGCTGCTGACGCGGCAGTCGCTGTATCGCCCGAAGATGCCGGGCGCGGCCTGGAACTACTGGAAGTTCCAGGGCGAGTTCTGGATCGACGAGATTGGTTATTACCAATACACGCTGAAGCGTGGCTGTCCGGCGAAGACCGCTGAACAGCAGCCGTAGGTTCACGAGCGCCGCCGTCACGCATGCACGTACCTTGAGGGGCCGGCTCCACGCGACACCGCGTGGACGCGGCCCCTCTGTCGTTGTTGACAGTGCGCAAGCACCGTTCCGTCGCCACTTCTCAATCCAGAAGTGCGCATCTACTTTCCGTCGTCCCTCGTCAGTGGGTGCTGGATTGCCCGCATGCCGGGTCGGCTTCACGGCAGGAGCTCGCATGAAGGTGGTTCTTCGTTTCGGTGCGCTGGCGGTGGGCGCGGTGCTCATCACTGGCGGGGTGGGAGAGGCGGCGGAAACGCAGGCCCGCAAGGGGGGGAAGAAGCCCGCCGCGGCGTCCGCGTCGAAGACCTCCGGTGCGTCCAGCAAGGCGGGCGGGAAGAAGAAGTCCGCGAAGGCCCAGGTCGACCGCAAGGCAGAGGAGAAGGCTCCGCCGCCAGGGGTCGCGCCGGAGGATGTGCGGCAGGGGCCCGCGCGTGTTCAGCCCGCGTCGGCGAAGTTCGCGGCGCTGCCCCGCATCCCGGACGCCAGGCGGGACGCGCTGGCGGACAAGAAGCGCGACGAGGCCATTGCCGCCTTCAAGCGCCTCATCCCCAAGCTGCGGGACGGCAATCCGCAGAAGGCGGAGATGCTCTACCGCCTGTCGGAGCTCTACTGGGAGAAGTCCAAGTACCTCTACCAGCTGGAGATGACGCGCTTCCTCGCGGCGGAGAAGGAATACGACGCGGCCGTGGCGCGCGGCGAGAAGGTGGAGCCGCCCAAGAAGAACCACGCGGACAGCGAGCGCTACCGCACCGAGACGATGGGCATCTACGAGGACATCCTCCGTGCGTACCCGGACTATCCGCAGCGCGACGAGGTCCTCTTCTCCATGGGGTACAACTACTACGAGCTGGGACGCCGCGAGGACGCGGTGGCCCGCTACGAGGAGTTGATCCGCGACTTCCCGAAGTCGCAGTTCGTGCCGGACGCGTACATCCAGCTCGGCAACCACTACTTCGAGAACAACAAGCTCATCCCCGCCAAGGAGAACTACGAGAAGGCGCGGGACTCGGGCGTGCCGAAGATCTACGGCTACGCCGTCTACAAGCTGTCCTGGTGCGACTACAACACCGGCGACTACGAGCTGGGGCTGAAGAAGCTCCACGAGGTGGTGGACTACGCCGCGAAGAGTCCCGAGCTGGGTGACCTGCGCACCGAGGCGCTCAACGACCTGACCGTCTTCTACGTCCAGTTGGACCAGCCGAAGGAAGCCATCGCCTACTTCAAGGAGAAGGCGCCGGCGCAGCGCGTGGGCCGCCTGCTGGCCAAGACGGCCGCGGGCCTGGTGGACGCGGGCCACTTCGACAGCGCCATCCTCACGTACCGCACGCTCGTGGACGACGAACCCATGGGCGCCAGCGCGCCGGAGTACCAGCAGGCCATCGTCCGCGCCCACGAGGGGCTCCGCCAGCGCCAGCTGGTCCGCAAGGAAATGAAGCGGATGGTGGACCTCTACAGCCCCGGTGGCGAGTGGTGGAAGGCCAACGAGGGCAAGACGACCGTCCTCCGCAACGCCTTCAACGTCACCGAAGAGGCCATGCGCGTCATGGTCACCGAGTACCACCAGGAGGCGCAGAAGACGCGCCAGGTGGAGACCTACCGGCTGGCGCGTGACATCTACAAGCAGTACGTGGACGCGTTCGCCTCCAACGCGAACCCGGACTTCGTGGCGGACTCCGCCTTCAACCTCCGCTTCTTCTACGCGGAAATCCTCTGGGCCCTGGAGGAGTGGGAAGCGGCCGCGGCCGAGTACGACGCGGTGGTGGCCTTCAAGATTCCGGACCGCGACACCGCGCGCGAGGTCTCCAACGAGACGTACCGCAAGAGCGCCGCGTACAACGCCATCCTCGCCTACGACAAGCTGGTGAAGATCGAGCGCGGCCAGCTCGCGAGGAGCGACCTGCGCGACGGCCAGAAGGTCGACGAGAAGAAGGACAAGGGCGACGTCGCCAAGCAGAAGATCGTCAAGCGCGACGCGAAGGACCGCGAGGAAGAGGCGCTCACGAAGTTCGAGGACCGGCTGGTCGCCGCGTGCGACGTCTACGTGAAGCTGTATCCGAACACGCAGGACGAAATCGACCTGCGCTACCAGGCCGCCGTCATCCTCTATGACCGCAGCCACTTCGTGGACGCGGCCCGGCGCTTCGGCGAAATCATCGAGAAGTTCCCGGAGGAGCGCCGCTCGCGCGACGCGGCCGACCTCACCATGTACGTGCTGGAGAGCCGCGAGGAGTGGCTCGAGCTGAACACGCTGTCGAAGAAGTTCCTGGAGAACAAGAAGCTGGCCAAGCCCGGAACGGACTTCGCCGTGCGCGTCAGCCGCGTCGTCGAAGGCAGCCAGTACAAGTGGGTGGACGAGGTCGTCTACAAGAAGGAGAAGAACCCGAAGAAGGCCGCTGAGGAGTTCCTCCGCTTCGTGTCCGACTTCCCCAAGTCAGAGAACGCGGACCGCGCGCTCACCTACGCGATGGTCATCGCGCAGGAGGCGGGCGAAATCGACAAGGGCCTGGCCGCGGGTGAGCGCTTCCTCAAGGAGTACCCGCGCAGCCCCTTCGAGCTGAAGGCGCGCTACTCGCTGGCGGGCCTCTACGAGAAGGTCGCTGAGTACCGGAAGGCCGCCGTCATGGCGGAGTCCTTCGTGGCCAGCTACGACGCCGCGATGAAGGCGGACGATGCCAACGGCAAGCGCAAGGCGACCAAGACGGCCGCCAAGGCGAATGTCGCGCCGGGCGCCGAGGACGCGGAGACCAAGCGCGAGCGGAAGGCCGCCGAGCGCAAGGCGCTGCTGGACGAGGCCGGCGGCTGGGTGGCGGATGCGCAGTTCAATGCGGGCGTCTGGTGGGAAGGCGCGGGTGAGCCGCAGAAGGCCGTGGCCGCCTACAACACGTATGTCTCCCGCTTCAAGGACCGCAAGGACGTGCCGCAGGTGGCCTTCACGGCGGCGCTCGCGTGGGAGAAGGAGAAGAAGTGGAGCGAGGCGGCCCGGGCGTTCGGCGCCTTCGCGGAGACGTACGGCCGTGACTCACGCTCCAGCTCCGCGCAGGTGTACCAGGCGCGCTACCACGAGCTGCTGGCGTACGAGCAGCTGAAGAACGTACGCGAGCAGGAGCGCGTGCAGGGCGAGCTGGTGCGGGCGTGGAACCGGCTGCCGGAGAGCGCTCGCAAGGACGCGGCGGTGCTCAATGCCTACGGCCATGCGCGCTTCCTGTCGCTGGAGCCGGCGTGGAAGCGCTACGTGGGCATCCGCTTCTCGCGGGTGAGCACCATCCGACGGGACCTGGCGGCGAAGCAGAAGGAGATTCAGCGGCTGGAGAAGGACTACCTCGCCGTCCTGTCCACCGGCTCCGGTGACTGGGGCATCGCGGCGCTCACGCGCATCGGCCTGGCCTATGCCGATTTCGCGCGCAACATCATGGACTCGCCGGACCCCTCCGGGCTCGATGAGGAGCAGCTCGCCATGTACCGCAGCGAGCTGGAGAACCTGGCGTTGCCGCTGGAGGACAAGGCCGCCGAGGCCCTGGAGAAGGCGCTGGAGAAGGCCTACGAGCTGGGCGTCTACAGCCCATGGACCCTGGCCGCGCAGGACCAGGTGAACCGCCTGCGTCCGGGGGCCTACGCGCAGGTGCGGCAGGTGAATTACCGCGGCAGCGACACACTCGTCCGCTCGGACCTGGTGCGCGTGCTGGAAGGCGCCACCGCGACGACGCCGGTCCCGGCGGATTCCTCGAAGCCCTCGGATGACGAGGCGCAGACACCCACGGCGGCGCGCGGGGAGGTGCTGCGATGAAGCCGTTTCGCATCGATTCCTTTCAGGTTGGGGCGGGGAAGACGCAAATGACCTGGTTCCGTTCGCTCCTCGTCGGCTCGCTGGCCTTTACGGCGGCGTGCGCCTCGGGGCCTCAGAAGAAGCAGACCGCCGCGCCGGAGGTGACGCCGCCCGCGGCGCAGCAGCCCGCGCCCGAGCAGAAGCCGGTGCCGCCTCCCGCGCAGAAGTCCGGCAGCGCGCAGTCCGCCTTCGCGGCGGCGCTCCAGTCATATGAAGCAGGGGACCTGGACGGTGCGCGCAAGGGCTTCGAGGCGGTGGTGGATGAACTGCCGCAGAGCCTCAACGCGCAGTTCAACCTGGGCGTCATCGCGGAGCGCCAGGGCCGCTCGGACGACGCGCGCGTGGCCTACGAGAAGGTCCTCCTGCTGGACCCGGCCCACGTGCCCGCGGTGGTCAACCTGGGCGTCATGTACCGGGAGCAGGGGCGGCTGGACGAAGCCATCGCGTTGTTCCAGCGGGCGCTGAAGATGCCTGGTCGCGAGTACGACGCGTCGCTGCTCAACAGCCTGTCCGTCACCTATCGCGTCGCCGGAAAGCTGGACGAGTCCGAGGCGGCCGCGCGCCGCGTGCTGGTGCGCAACAAGGACAACCCGGGGGCGTACAAGAACCTGGCGCACGTGGCCTACGCACGGGAGAAGTACCGGCTGGCGGAGCTGCTGGCCGGCAACGCGCGCAAGCACTCGGAGAACGACCCGGCGCTCTACAACCTGCTGGGCATGGTCTACCTGAAGCTGGACGACCGGGCGCGCGCGCTGGTGCAGTTCCAGAAGGCCATCTCCCTGGATGCGAAGTTCACCCCGGGCTACCTCAACCTGGGTGCCCTGGCGCTGAGCTACCGCGACTACGTGGGCGCCGAGCGCTCCTTCGGCAAGGCCGTGGAGCTGGAGCCGGGCTCGCCGGACGCGACGCTGTACCTGGCCTGGGCGCTGGACGGGCAGAAGGGGCGCGACCCGAAGAAGGGCCTGGCCGCAGGCGAGGCGTTCGAGAAGGTGCTGGCCACGCGCTCGGACCTGCCGGAGGCCGTGTGCGGCGCGGGCTGGGCGTATGCGTCGGACCGCGCGGGCTGGCAGAAGGCCATCGCGTTCCTCGACCGCTGCAAGGGCCTGGAGACGACGACCGACAATGACAAGCAGATGATCACCGCCAAGGTCCAGGGCCTGCAGAACATGCTCAAGGCCCCACCGCCCGAGGCTGCGCCCGCCACCGCGGAAGACGAAGGCGCTGGCGCTCCGGCGGATGAGGCCATTGGCGGCGGTGGTGCGCAGCCCGCGCAGGGCGCCGAGGGCGTGGAGCCTGGACAGGACTCGGAGGTGGCGCCGGCAGGCGATGCCACGGGCGGCGCGGGCGCACAGCCTGGGCAGGGCACGGATGCGATGCCCGCGGACGACGCGACTGGTGGCGCGGGCAGTGGGGCGCCGCTTGCTCCCGGTGGGGAAGGTACGCCCGCGGGCAAGTGAAGCGGCTTCCCTTGGAGAGCGGCGTGCGTCGCTTCCATCGGGGCCACCTGTCACCGGAGGCATCACCCCAGCAGGCTGGCTGGAGTTTTGACGAAGAGGGACGGAACTTTTTTCCCCTCTCCAGGCTGCAGTTCCCGGATGAGCAGGCGAGCTCCTCTGGATTCAAGGACTTGAGGTTGGATCGCGCTGTGCATTGGGAGGTTGAGCATGAGGCGACTGGTATCAGCGGTGATGGTGCTGGGCCTGTGGGCGGCACCCTCGGTGGCGATGTCACAGGAGCCGAGAGACACGGTGAAGGTCGTCCAGGAGGAGGACCGCACCGTCTTCCGGAAGAAGACGGTCATCGACTTCACGGATGTCGCGGTGGAAGGCGAGCTCACGAAGCCTGAGGGCTCGTACGTCCTCCACCGGAAGAAGACGGACTTCCAGAGCCTCATCAAGGTCCGGGACAACTTCGATCCAGAGCTACAGAAGTCAGTCGACAACCTCTAGCGGCAGCGGGCGGCGGCAGTCGTTCTAAGGGCGGAAGGGAAGAGGGAAAATCCTCATGGCGGCGGCGAAGAACAACGGCTTGACGCTTCGGATCACCGGGCCGGATGGCTCCACGGCGGAAGCCGTGTCGGAGGCCGAGAGCGTCATTGTGGGGTCGGGTGCTCAGGCGGCAGTGAAGATTCAGGACCCGCGGGTCTCGAATCTCCATGTGATGCTGAAGGTGGACAAGGATGGCTCGGTCACGGCCATCGACCTGGGCAGTGAGGGGGGCACAGAGGTGCGGGGACAGCGGCTCGTCCTCCCCACGGCGCTCAATCCCGGGGATGTGTTGATGGTGGGCGGCAGCCGGGTGGAGGTGCTCTTCGGAGCGACCCAGCCTGAGCGTCCGCTTCCCGCGGGTGCGCGGGTTGCGGGGCCGGTGTTCCAGAGGCCGGTGGCCACGCCACCGCCGCCGCGTGGCATGCAGACGCAGACGCGCGCGGACCTGCCGAACCTGGTTCCCACGCCGCCGCCGCCCATGCGCCAGGTGTCCACGGCGCTGGGCAACCGCGTGGAGCGGGTGGCGTCTCCTGGTGTGATGCCGGTCGAGCCACCTCGGCAGACGCCTCCGGGGCTCCAGCCTCGCATGACGCCCTCCACGGCGCGGACGTCCACGCCGAATGCGGCGAACACGGCCACGCCGCGGCGGACGGTCGCGCCGCACCTCCAGGAGCCGCTGCCTCCCGAGGCCATGCCCACGCCCGAGGCGCGCGTCCTCCAGGTCGCGCTGCTGTGGGGCGACACCCTGCTGGAGGTCCAGCACTTCAAGGACGGCGTGCCCGTCACCATCGGCGAGGCGAAGCAGAACTTCTTCAACGTCTTCGCGCCGTCGGTGGGCAAGCGCCACGTGCTGGCCGTCAGCAAGAAGGATGTGCTGGAGGTGCGCGCTCCCGCAGGCTCGCGCGCCTTCGTCACCAACCAGGGCAACGTGCGCACCAAGGACGCGCTGCGGGCCGCGGGCGCGCTCTCCGGCCAGGCCGGTGACGACGCCGAGCAGCGCTTCACCCTGGGCCTGCACGACCGGGTGGAGGTGTCGCTGGGCACGGTGTCCTTCGTCGCGCGCTACGTGAAGCCGTCTCCGGTCATCACCGCCGCGTCGCTGAAGGACTCCGACTTCACGTTCTTCAAGATCACCAGCATCTGCATGCTGGCGGGCCTGGCGGTGGTGTTGGCCATGGTGCTGACGCCGCGGCAGGAGCTGCCGCAGAGCGCGGACATCTTCGAGTCCCAGCAGCGCGTGGCGAAGTTCCTCATCACCCCGGAGAAGCGGCTGGAGGCGAAGAAGCTCCAGCTGTCCGCGCCGGAAGAGGGCGCCAAGGCGAAGGATGAGGAAGGCAAGTTCGGCAAGGAGGAGGCGAAGCAGCAGGAAGCGGCGCCCTCCAAGCCTGGCACGCCCGTGGTGGACAAGAGCAAGAAGGAGAAGGACCGTCAGGCGGTGGGCAAGGCCGGCCTGCTGGGTGCCTTCAAGGGCATGAAGGGTGGGGCATCGGACGTGTTCGGTCCCGGCGGCTTCGGCACCGGCATCAACGACGCGCTGGGCGGCCTCAAGGGCGGCGCGGCCATGGGTGACGCGCAGGGCGTGGGCGGCGTGGGCTCGCGTGGCACGGGCAAGGGCGGTGGTGGCACCGCGCTGGGCATCGGTGGTCTCGGGACGCAGGGCACCGGCCGTGGCACGGGCGGCTCGGGCGGCATCGACCTGGGCGGCCGTGGCAAGTCCATCACCAAGGTGATCCCCGGCAAGACGACGGTGGTGGGCGGCCTGGACAAGGACGTCATCGCCAAGGTCATCCGGCGGCACCAGGGGGAGATCAAGTACTGCTACGAGTCGGAGCTGAACAAGGACCCGAGCCTCGCCGGCAAGGTGGCGGTGTCCTTCGTCATCGACCCCACGGGCGCGGTGTCCGACGCGAGTGTCTCCGAGACGACGCTGAACAACGCCGCGGCGGAGCGCTGCATGCTGTCGCGAATCCGCCGCTGGAAGTTCCCGGAGCCCAAGGGCGGCGGCGTGGTGTCGGTGACGTACCCCTGGCTCTTCTCGCCCGCGGGCGCGGGAGGGTGAGCGGCGGTAGCGGCCTGTGAAGGACCCAAGTGGCGTGGACGAAACGGTCCACGCCACTTTCGTTTTTCCCCCCACTGCCGGTTCCGGGGGGGCGTCATTAACGTCTGCGGCGCTCCCGCGTTGCGCTGGGAGGGCACGTCTGTCGGGAGGACCCGTGAAGAAGTCTCAGTTGATTGCCGCGCTCGCGCTGCTGTCGTCTCCGGTTCTCGCGGCCACACCGCCGGAAGGGGTGGCGTTCGAGCCGCGCCGTGGTTTCTTCACCGAGACGGACATCGGCGTGTTCTTCACCGTGGGCGGGGAGAACGTCTACTCCAACGCCCAGACGTACCTTCAGCTCGGGGTGGGGTACGACCTCACGGAGAAGCTGTCGCTGGGAGCGCACTTCGGGCTCGGCTCGTCCGCGCAGAACTGCTTCGCGGGCTACCTGCCCGGCACGGAGACGTGCGCGCTGTCGGACAACTTCACCATGGCCTTCTTCAACCTGTCGGCGGCCTACCACGTGCGCGTCATGGACCGGCTGTTCCTCACGCCCAAGGTCGTGGCGGGCTACACGCGGCTGGATCCAGCGCCCGTGGACCCCGACGAGGGCGACCCGGGACGCGCCGTCAGCGCGCCCAACGCGGGCCTGGGTTTCGGCGTGGAGTACGCCACGGGCATGGACCACTTCTCCGTCGGCGCGGACCTGCTGGCCCGCTACATCATCGGGCCCAACATCACCTCCTTCGCCATCTTCCCGAAGGTGAAGTACACGTTCTGAAGCCCGCATACACGAAGGGCCCGCCCCCAACGCAGTGGGAACGGGCCCTGGTGATGCGGGGCGCCCCGTGAGCGCCCCAGCAGCGCGAAGGCCTACTCGCCTTCGGCCGCGCGCTCCTCGCGCTTGCGGTCACGCTCGGCGCGGTAGCGCTCGCCCACCGCCAGCGCCTTCTTGCGCATGCGGATGGACTTGGGCGTCACCTCGACCAGCTCGTCGTCGGCGATCCACTCCAGCGCCTTCTCCAGGCTGATTTCCCGCGGCGGGGTGAGGATGACGTTCTCGTCGCGGCCGGCGGCGCGGATGTTCGTGAGCTTCTTCTCACGGCAGCAGTTCACGTTCAGCTCGGACGCGTGCGAGTGCTCGCCGATGATCATGCCCTCGTACACCGTGGTGCCGGCGCCGATGAAGAGCGAGCCACGCTCCTGGATGCTGAAGAGCGCGTAGGGCACGGTGTCGCCCAGGCGGTCGGAGACGATGGCGCCATTCTGCCGCTTGGGGATGTAGCCGAACCACGGCTCGTAGCCGTCGAACTGGCTGCTCATGATGCCCTCGCCACGGGTGATGGTGAGGAACTCCGAGCGGAAGCCGATGAGGCCGCGCGCGGGGATGCGGAACTGGAGCCGGGTGCGGCCCGAACCCAGGGAGCCCATGTCCACCATGCGGCCCTTGCGGGGCCCCAGGCGCTCCGTCACCGCGCCCACGCTGTTCTCCGGCACGTCGCAGAAGAGCAGCTCCATGGGCTCGTGGACCTGGCCGTCGATCTCCTTGGTGATCGGCTCCGGGTTGGAGGCCGTCAGCTCGTAGCCCTCGCGGCGCATGTTCTCGATGATGACGGCCAGGGCGAGCTCGCCGCGGCCCACCACGCGGAACGCGTCCGGCGTGTCGGTGTCCTCCACGCGGACGCCCACGTTGCGGTAGGCCTCGCGGTAGAGGCGCTCACGCAGGTTGCGGGAGGTGACGAACTTGCCTTCCTTGCCCGCCAGCGGCCCGTCGTTGACCTTGAAGACCATCATCATCGTGGGCTCGTCCACGGAGATGCGGGGCAGGGCCACCGGCTTCTCCGCGTCGGCGATGGTGTCGCCGATGGAGATCTCCTCGATGCCGGCGATGGAGACGATTTCACCCGGCCCCGCGTCCGGAATCTCCACGCGCTTCAGGCCGGCGAAGCCGTACAGCTTGACGATCTTACCCGGCTGCACCTTGCCGCCCTCGCGGCAGACGGAGACGGGCATGTTGGCGGTGATGCGGCCGGACTGCACGCGGCCCACGGCCAGACGGCCGACGTAGTCGTCGTAGTCCAGGTTGGCGACCAGCAGCTGCAGCGACGTCTCCTCCGACTTCGGCGGAGGCGGGATGTGGTTGATGATGGCGTCGTACAGGGGCTCCAGCGTCTTGCCGGGGACCTCCAGCTGCGTGGACGCCTGACCCTGGCGGGCGATGGTGTAGAGGACGGGCATCTCCAGCTGCTGCTCGTCCGCGCCCAGGTCGATGTAGAGCGAGTACACCAGGTCCAGCACGTCCTTCGCGCGGGCGTCCTGGCGGTCGATCTTGTTGATGACCAGCACCGTCTTCAGGCCCATGGCCAGGGCCTTGCTGAGCACGAAGCGCGTCTGGGGCAGGGGGCCTTCGGCGGCGTCCACCAGCAGGATGACGCCCTCAACGAGGCGCAGACCACGCTCCACCTCACCACCGAAGTCGGCGTGACCCGGGGTGTCGATGATGTTGATCTGCATGCCCTTGTAATTGACCGCGGTGTTCTTCGCGAGAATGGTGATGCCCTTCTCGCGCTCGAGGTCGTTCGAGTCCATCACCCGTTCGGCGACGTGCTCGTTGCTACGGAAAGTGCCCGCCTGGCGAAGCAGGTGATCGACGAGCGTGGTCTTGCCATGGTCGACGTGAGCGACAATGGCGACGTTACGAATATTTTCGCGAGGAATCATACGAACCGAACTGTGATGGCAGGTGGGGAACGCCCGAGGACGCCGGGGCTTCCGAACCCCACCGGAACCCGGGAGGTCGGCGCTTATATGCCGCGAGTGCGTCCCCTGCAATGCAGCCGGAAGCCCAGCGTTCGTGCGAGCGGGTTTTCGCTCCTGTCATCCATGAACAACGCCAGGGGGCCGGCCCCTTCCGGGGGGCTCAGGGGCCCGCGGGAGGACTCACGGCCGGTGTAGGCGTGGGTGAGGGGGCGCCGGTACGCACGTTCAGTCGCTCCCGGAGGAAGCGCTCGACGCGGGCCTCCACCCGCCCGGGGGCTTCGAGTGGGGTGGTGTGGGTGCCTTCGGGGATGAGCTCCAGCTCGGCGCCGGGGATCCGGTCGGCCATTTCCTCGGAGATCCAACCCGGCGTGAACTTGTCCTGGCCGCCCGCCACCACCAGCGTGGGGACGTCCACATGAGGCAGGTGGTCCCACGCGTTGTGCTCGGCCATGGACTCCAGGGTGCGCACGAAGACGACGGGGTCCATCCGGGCCAGGTGGTCGAAGTAGGGGGCCAGGTCGTTGCGGGCGATGCGCTCCCGGTTCATCTCCAGGGTGATGGCCAGCTGCACGGCCAGCTCCGTGCGCAGCACCGTGTGGATGATGCGGGCGGACTGCTCCGGGTAGCGCTCCACCACGCGGCGGATGAGCGGGAACGCCCGCTTGAGGGCGGTGGAGTCGTGGAAGGTGTCCAGCGGGTTGCCGTAGCTGCCGCACACCAGGACGAGCCCACACACGCGCTGGGCGTAGCGGCGCTGGAACTCCAGCGCCACCTGGACGCCCATGGAGTGGCCGAAGAGGACGACGCGCTCCATCCCCACGGCGTCGAGCATCCGCCGCAGGTCATCGCAGGTGTACAGCATGCCGATGCGAGAGCGGTCCTCGGGGACGGTGGAGCGGCCGTGGCCCCGGTAGTGCCAGCGCAGCACGCGGTGGTTCCGGACCAGGTAGGGCGCCAGGTACTTCCAGGCGAAGCCGTCACAGCCCAGGCCGTCACAGAAGACCATGCCCGGAAGGCCGTCGCCCTGGACCTGGTAATACAGCTGCGCGCCATCCGGGACGCGCAGGCGGTCCTGGTGGAAGTACCGCGTGCCGGGGCTCATGCGTCGCCCATCTCCGCCTCGTCCTCGGGCAGGCCCTTGTCCAGGCCGTAGCGTGAAATCTTCAAGATGAGGTTGGAGCGGCTGATGCCCAGCTCTCGCGCCAGCCGGCTCTTGTTGTAGCGCGTGCGCATCAGTCCCTGCTGAATCATCTCCCGCTCCAGGGCTTCCACGGCCTCGTGCAGCTTGCCGTGGGCGCGCGGAGAGATGAAGGGGCCTCCTCCGGGCAACACGGCGTCGCGGATGCGGCTGGAGATGAGCTCTGCCGGGATGGACTCCAAGTCGCCCCCCAGCACGAGCAGGCGTTCGATTTCGTTCTCCAACTCGCGGATGTTCCCCGGCCACGCGTACGCGCCCAGGATGGCCAGGGCCTCCGCGTCCAGCCCCCGCGCGCGCTGGCCCTCGCGGTGGTGCTTGCGCAGGAAGTGGTCGATGAGGACGGGCATGTCGTCGCGCCGCTCCCGCAGGGGCGGAAGCTGCACGCGGATGACGTTGATGCGGTAGTAGAGGTCCTCGCGGAACTCGCCCCGCTTCACCAGCTCGCTCAGGTCCTTGTGGGTGGCGGCGATGACGCGGACGTTGACCTCCTTGAGCTGCGTGCCGCCCACGGGCAGGAAGGTTCCCTCTTGGAGCACGCGCAGGAGCTTCACCTGCAGCGCGGCGGACATGTCGCCCACTTCATCCAGGAAGAAGGTGCCGCTGTCGGCGACCTCGAAGAGGCCCTTCTTGTCGCGCAGCGCGCCGGTGAAGGCGCCGCGGGTGTGGCCGAAGAGGGCGCTCTCCAGCAGGTTGTCGTTGAAGGCGGAGCAGTTCTGCACCACGAAGGGCTGCTGCGCGCGCGGGCCGCTGAGGTGGATGGCGCGGGCCACCAGCTCCTTGCCGGTGCCGGACTCGCCATTGATGAGGACGGTGGAGTCGGAGTTGGCCACCTTCTCCATCAACCGGAACACCTCCATCATGGGCCCGGAGCGCCCGATGATCTTCTCGAAGCGGTAGCGGTCGCTCAGCTCACGGGACGACCCGGGCGCGCCGTCCTCCTGGCGGGAGGCCTCCGCCGCTTCGTGGTTGGCGATTTCATTCGCCGCGCACTCGAGCAGGTCGGACAGCTTGCTCAGCTCGGCGCCGTCCAGGACGGGAACCTGCTCGCTCCACCCGTCCAGGGCCACGTGCTGCGGGGCGAACTGGCGCACCTTCGACTTGAGGACCTCCGCTTCGCGCGCGTCAAGAGGCTGGCGGGCGAAGCCCTCGACGAAGAGGAACCCCTCGTATTCGTTGGCGATGTAGAGGGGGGCGCCCACGATGCTGAAGTTGAGGTGGCAGTCGTGGATGAGCGAGCGGCGCACCTTCTTGTTGGCCTTGAACTTCTCGTTCAGTACTCGGACGGACTGGCCGCAGCGCCGCAAGCCCTCTTTGGAGGTCAGGGCGGCACGGCAGAAGGCGTTCGGCGGCGGGCTGACTTCCCCGCGCTGCCACTCATGCACCACGCCGTGGCGGTCCGCGAACGTCAGCTCGACCTGCCACCACTTGCGGATGACATCCCTGAGCATGATGATGGTGTGCAGGTTCAGATGCTTCCCGTAGTCCATCCCCACCTCCGTCGCGTCTCCCCACGCTCCGGAGCAGGGGATGCCGGGCCTGGCGGCAGCCAGATTCCCGGCCTCTCATACCTCATGACTGGGCATTAGCCGCACCCCTCACTCCCGTGACTACTTCCCCTTACACCCGCGGTGAATCCGGGCATGGCCACGAGCACGACCACGGCGACGGGCATGGCCACCATCATCATCATGGCCATGGGCACGGCCATGGGCACGGTCCCCGGAGGGGCGGACTGGCGGAGGAGCGGAAGAAGGACAAGCGCCGGCTCATCTTCGCCCTGGTGCTGACGGCCACCATCGCGCTGGCGGAGGCGGTGGGCGGCTGGTTGACGAACTCGCTGGCCCTGATGTCCGACGCGGGCCACATGCTGACGGACGTTTCCGCGCTGGCGCTGAGCCTGGTGGCGCTGTGGTTCGCGGGCAAGCCGGCGGACGTGAAGAAGACGTACGGCTACTACCGGATGGAGATCCTCAGCGCGCTGCTCAACGGCGTGCTGCTGATGGGCATCACCGGCTTCATCCTCTATGAGGCATGGGAGCGGGTGCGCTCGCCGGCGCAAGTGGACATCGGGCCCATGGCCATCGTGGCGTCGGTGGGCCTCTTGGCCAACCTGGGCGCGCTGGGGTTCCTGCACCGCTCCCACTCCATGAACGTGCGCGGGGCCTTCCTGCACGTGCTGGGGGATACGCTGTCGTCAGTGGGCGTGCTCGTGGGCGCGGGCATCATGGCGTACACGGGCTGGTACGTCGTGGACCCCATCATCTCGGTGGTCATCTCCATCGTCATCGTCATCGGCGCGGTGCGGCTGGTGCGCGACGCGGTGGACGTGCTGATGGAGGCGGTGCCGGCGCACGTGGACCTGGCGCAAATCAAGGAGCTGATGCTGCGCGCGCAGGGCGTCACGGCGGTGCACGACCTGCACGTCTGGACCATCTCCAGCGGCGTGTACGCGCTGTCCGCGCACCTGGTGGTGCAGGACCCCATGGTCTGCAACAACGACGAGATTCTCTCCGCGGTGAAGCACGACCTGTACGACCGCTTCGGAATCGACCACACCACGATTCAAATCGAGAGCGAGACCTACTCCCACCTGGGCGAGGTCCACTGACGGCCCTGGGGCCCGGCCGGGGCACCCCGTCCGCGTGCCCCAGCGGACGCTCCCAGCAGCTTCGCCTTGCCTCGGGCGGCGCGGGCGGATGATTCTCCGCGCTCCATGAACGTGCTGGACAAGGTGCTGACGTTACGGCCGGGGAACACGGTGGCGCGGGTGGGCGCGGGTTCGCGCGTTCCGCTGCTCAATCCCCGGGAGCTGCTGCGTGCCCTGGCGGAGGCGCCGGTGGCGCTGCCGTGTCTGCCGGTGCAAGCGAAGGGCGCCTTGCCGGGCCTGCTGCGCGCGGCCCGGTCGGAAGACGCCGTGCTGGGGCTGGCCTGCCCACACCCGCTGTCTGACCGAGGGGCGCCCGAGCGCTTCGTCGTGGCCGCGCACCAGGCGGCCGCCGAGGCTGAACACGCGCGGCCCCTGTTCCTCCAGGCCGGGCCCATTCGGGTGGCCCGGGCGGACGCGGACACGCTGGACGCCCTGAAGGACGGCATCTACCGCGTGGTGGACGCCGGCTTCTCGCTGGTGTCGTTGGACCTGTCCCGGCTGGACTCCTACGAGGCCGTGGAGGCCGTGAATGCCCTGGTGGCGCCGGTGACCGAGCGCGAGCTGGCGCTGGAGCTGACGGGACCGGCCGCTTCTGGCGGGTTCGTGGACGCGTACCGGACGCTGCTGGAGGGCCTCAGGCAGTGGAAGGTGCCGGTGGACTTCGTCCGTGTGCCGGAGTCCGCGCTAGGTGAGGGCGAGCCGGACGTGCGGCTGCTGCGGAGCCTGGTGGAGCTGGCCGCGGAGTACGACGCCGTGCTGTCGGTGGGTGAGGCGGGCTCGGCGCTGGCCGGCGGGCTGCCCACCTATGTGGCGGCGGGCGTGCGCAAGGTGGACTGCGTGGGCGGCTTCGAGCGGCTCGCGCTGGGGGCGTGGCCCCCGGAAGTCCGCGCCAGCGTGGAGGAGAAGGCCACTGCCGCCGGGCTGCCCGCGGGCCAGCTGCTGAGCGTGCTAGAGGAGCAACTGCCGCCGCTGGACGACGCCGCGCGGGAGAAGCTGGAGGCCCTGGCCTTCATGGAGGCCACCGAGGTACTGGCCGCGCTGGGCGCCACGCGCACGGGGCAGGCGTCGCTGCGCTTCCTGGCGGAGAAGCGGGGCGACTGAGGCCGGAGCGGTGTAGAAGGGGCCCATGCGAATCGTCGCAGGCACCGCCAAGGGCCGCGCCCTGGCCGGCCCCAAGTCCTCGTCCCTTCACATCCGTCCCACGGCCGACCGCGTCCGGGAGACGCTCTTCAACGTGCTGGGCCAGTTCCTGGACGGCCAGCGGGTGCTGGACCTCTACGCCGGCACCGGCGCGCTGGGCCTGGAGGCCGTGTCTCGCGGCGCGGGGCAGGCGGTGCTGGTGGACCAGGACCGCGAGGCGCTCACCCTCTGCCGTGAGAACGCGCAGGCCGTGGGGCTCGCCGGGCAGGTGGAGGTGCTGTCCTCGCCGGTGGCCCGGGCGCTGGAGACGCTGAAGCGGCGGGGCGACCGCTTCGAGCTCATCTTCGCGGACCCGCCGTATGCCGCGCGCGTGGTGGAGACGGTGCTGGACGGCATCGTGGCCGCCGGGCTGCTGACCCCCTCTGGCATGGTGGTGGTGGAGCACGACAAGCGCGAGGCGGCGCCGGACACACATGCCGGGCTTGACCGGGAAGACCAGCGCCGCTTCGGGGACACGTTGGTGAGCTTCTATCGGGCGCCGTGAGCAGTCCTTGACCGGCTCCCGGGGGCATCCGAGACTTCCCGGCACATGCTGGTCGCCATCTATCCTGGTTCTTTTGATCCGCTCACCAACGGGCACCTGAGCCTCATTCAGCGCAGCCTGAAGATGTTCGATCGGCTCATCGTGGCCATCGCGGTGAACCCGAAGAAGACACCGCTCTTCTCCGAGGAGGAGCGGCTCACGTTGATTCGAGAGGCCGTCCAGGACGACCGGGTGGAGGTCGACGCCTTCCACGGTCTGCTGGTGGACTACGTGCGGCGCCGCAACGCGGGCGTCATCGTCCGCGGACTGCGGGCGGTGTCGGACTTCGAATACGAGTTCCAGCTCGCGAACATGAACCGCAAGCTGGCGCCCGACGTGGAGACCGTCTTCATGATGACGGGGGAGGACTACTTCTACATCTCCTCCAACCTCGTCCGGGAGGTGGCCTCCTTCGGTGGGGACGTCACCGGGCTGGTGCCGCCCAACGTGCACGAAGGTTTGAAGGCCAAGTTCGCTGGACGGAAGTAGCAGGCAGTCCCCTTGTCCAGCGTGGGGCTCCGCGTTAGGCAGGGGACATGAAACTCGCTCACCGGCTCCAGGCCATCAAGCCGTCTCCGACGCTCGCTCTCAACTCGCGCGCCAAGGCGCTCGTCGCCAAGGGTGTGGATGTAGTAGTCCTGGCCGCGGGGGAGCCGGACTTCGACACGCCGGATTATGTGAAGCAGGCCGCGGTGGACGCACTGCGAGCGGGCTTCACCAAGTACACCCCGACCAACGGCATCCCGGAGCTGCGCGAGGCCATCTGCGCCAAGCTCGAGCGGGACAACGGCTTGCGCTACACGCCGGACCAGGTGCTCGTCACCTCCGGTGGCAAGCAGGGCCTCTACAACTTCTGTCAGGCGGCGCTGGAGGAGGGTGACGAGGTCATCATCTTCGCGCCCTTCTGGGTCAGCTACCCGGACATGGTGCGGCTGGCGGGCGCCACGCCCGTCATCGTCCCCACGCGCGAGGAGGACGGCTTCGCGCCGGACCCGGACGCCATCCGCCGCGCGCTCACGCCGCGCACGCGCGCCGTCATCATCAACAGCCCAGGCAATCCCACCGGCGCCGTCTATTCGCGCGCGGCGCTGGAGCGCATCGCGGAGGTGCTGCGGCCCCACGATTGCCTCATCGTCACGGACGACATCTACGAGAAGCTGCTCTACACCGACGAACGCCTGGGCATCAGCGACGTGGCGCCGGACCTGGTGCCGCGGCTGGTGGTCGTGAACGGCATGAGCAAGGCGTACTCCATGACGGGCTGGCGCATGGGCTACGTCGCCGGGCCCAAGCCGCTTTTGGCCGGCATGCAGATGGTGCAGGACCAGTCCACGTCCAACGCCTCCTCCATTGGCCAGAAGGCCGCGCTGGCGGCGTTGCAGGGTCCGCCGGACACCATCGCCGCCATGGTGAAGGAGTACCGCGAGCGCCGTGACTTCTTCATCGCGGGACTGAACGCGCTGGACGGCGTGCGCTGCCGGATGCCCGAGGGCGCCTTCTACGCCTTCGCGGACGTGCGGGGCCTGCTGGGCCGGTCGTACAAGGGCAAGCCGGTGACGTCCGCGATGCAGCTGTCGGAAATCCTCCTCGACGACTTCCGCGTCGCCGCCGTGCCCGGTGAGCCGTTCGGCGCAGAAGGCTACGTGCGCATGAGCTTCGTCACCTCGCGCGAGGTGCTGCAGAAGGGCCTTGCCCGGCTGGGTGAGCTGGTCAAGGCCCTGAGCTGACCGCTCAGTCCGTGTAGGCGAAGGCGCGGAACTCGTCGCGGTACTTGCGGTAGACGAGGACGGCGGGGCGGCCGGAGATGTTACCCACGGCCGTCCACACGTCCTTGGGGTTGCGCAGGTCCAACCCCAGCCGCGCGGGCGCCTTGCCGTACTTCTTCTCCATGGCCTCCAGCGGCATCACCTCCACGTCATAGAGGGTGATGAGGTCCGTGCGCTTCAGTCGCAACTGCTTCACCCACGCCGACACCAGCTCCTCCGGCGTGGCGTAGCGCTCCGCCTCCAGGCTGAAGGGGTAGAGCAGCTCGTTCGAGGCGGTGCGGACGTCCCCCGTCAGCAGGGACTGGAGGAGGAAGCGCGCGTCCGCCTGGATGTCCTTGCGGATCTGCTCCTCGGGGGACAGCGGCGGCGCCTCCGGGATGGCGTCGCGCTTGAAGTCGGCAAATCCGGGAGGCAGTTCGACCGGCGGTGCGTCCGCAGGGGGCGGTGTGGGCGCCGCGCGGGGCGACTCGGCGGCGGCTGCCGACTTCGGAGCGGCGGGGGCCTCGGGTTTCGGGGCCGCGGCCTCGGCCTTCTTGGTGGCGGCGGTGCCTTTCTTCTTGGCGGGTGCCACAGAGGGAGCCGGCGCAGCGGGCGCTTCAGCGGCCGGTGGCGTCGCGGGCGCCTCCGCCTGCTTGGGCTCCGCCTCGGCCTGCTTGGGCTCCGCCTCGGCCTGCTTGGGCTCCGCCTCGGGCGTGGGTTCCGCGGGCGTGGGGGCCGTCACCGCGGGCGGCGGGGGCTG
>NZ_VHLC01000113.1:0-26414 GCF_006547355.1 Myxococcus sp. AB036A
GCCACCGCCACCACCGCCACCACCGCCGTCATCGGGGAACTCCTCGACCATGACGAGTTCCTCCTGCCTCCCCTCAGGCCCGCCGGCTGGGGCCGCGCTCGCGGCTCCAAGCGAGCCACAGAAGGCGGTGAGGACGGCCAGTCCCAGGGTGCGTCTGTCTTTCATCAATGATGACATTGTCATGATTCGACCTCGGTGAAATCCTGCTGTGGACACGACAAAATCCGGTGCCCGCCAGAATCAGACGGGACCGGATGGCTGGGGACAGGGTTTGTGAACAGCGGGCCACCGGAGCGACAGGACAAGCGCTCCGGCGGCAGGGATGCGGCTACTCGCCCGCGGGGACGAGGACTTCCGGCACGTTGCTGCGCAGAATCATCCGGTTCATCTCGTCGACGTACTCGCTCTGGAAGCGCTGCGAGCCATTGAGGTAGCCCTGGGCGATGATGATGTTGGACGTGAGGTCCGTCGTCACCGGCCGCACGTTGTAGGCGCGGGTGTACTCCCACTTCGTGTCCAGGGAGACGATTTCGTCCGCCTGCCCGTGGCGGTCCACGAGGCTGTCACCCACCCCGAGTTCACGGGCCCGCTTGAGCGTGCCGTCCGGCGTGACGAGCGGGTGCTCGGTGGTGACACGCAGCTCTCCGCCGGAGCGGGTGCGGAAGGTGAGGATTTCCTGCTTCGTGGCATCACGGTCCAGCGTGTAGTGCTCGACCTTGTTGTCCAGGAGTTCGACGGCGGAGAACGACGCCTCGGGCGAGAGCGTCACCAGGTCCGTGCGCCCGGACTCCAGGGCCTCGCGGATGCCCATGGCGCCGTCGGACAGGAGGATTTTCTGGTCCGGCGTGTAGCAACCCGGCTCGCACACGCCATCCATCTGGATGTTCGTGGGCTTGAAGGTATAGGGGACGTTGTTCTGGATTTGCGCGCCCGTGTACGACGCCGTCGGCGTCCCATACGCGCCCGGTCCCTTCCAGGGCGTGTACATGTTGTCTGGGTCCACGTAGACGGGGTACAGCCAATAGCCCATGGCCACGGCCTGGTTGGCCTCCAGCGTGTAACTCGAGTGCCAGTAGTTATGGTCCAGGCCTCCCCACGTCGTGATGCCGTAGGGGTTCTGCTGCTGCCAGCGCTTCGCCCAACGCTGGCGGCCCTCGGCCTGATCCGCGGAGAGCTGGTCGAACGTGCAGCGATATTCGTTGGGCGCCCACGCGGCGAAGGCTGACGACGACATCGTCAGCGAACTGATGACCGCGAAGATGGTCTTCTTCATGTCTTACCCCCTGATGGTTGGTTGAAGAACGGCCTGCTACGGGCTCGTCGCGAACTGGACGACGAACACGTCCTGTCCGCCCTGGTTGGGTGCCCCCAGGTTTCCTCGGGTCGTTCCCCACCCCAGAGCCATTCCTGAGCTGGTCATCACCACATCGCGCAACTGGTCGTCCGCGTCCGTCCCCCACTGCCATGCGCGGTCCTGGGTGCCCGACCTGTCGAACCGGGCGACGAACGCATCGAGCCCGCCCTGATTGGCCGTGTCCGTCATCGCACCGGCCGTCCAGCCCGCGACATAGGCATGGCCCGCGCTGTCGACGGTGAGCCCGGTGGCCAGGCTCAGGTGGCTGGCCGGACCGATGCGGCGCGTCCACTTGTGCTCGCCCGACGTCGAGTAGCGCATCAGGAAGGCGTTGGGGATGCCGTCGTTCTCGAAGGCGTTGGGCTGGGTCAGGTCGCTGTAGGAGATTGCGAGCACGTAGATGCGATCGTTCCCGTCCTGGGCGACCGCGATGGCCGCGTCGATGTCTGGCGTTCCCACCTGGGCGGTCCACTCCAGGTTCTGGGCACCGTCGAACTGGCGGATGAAGAGGTCCGTGGAGCCCTTGGGTTGAGCGGCCAGGCGGCCCTGGGTCGAGCCGACGACCCAGGTCCTCCCGCTCGGTGACACGGCGATTCCCTCGCCGCGGTCATGGGCCTGGTTCAGGGAGCCGAAGACATCCCTTTGGGCCTGCTGGCCCTGGTCGTCAATCTGGAGCAACGTGACGTCGAAGCCATTGGCCGGCGCCTCCAGCGTGGCCCCCGCGATGCCAATCCGTCCGTTCGGACGGAGCGCGGCGGAGAGGCCGTAGTCCTCCTCCCGTGTGCCGTGCTGGACGAGCCAGGAGCGATGCCCCTGGCTGTCATACCGGGCCACGAAGACGTCCGCGCCACCGGCGGAGAGCTGCCCCGGGAGCGAGTCTTGCGTGATGCCGACGACGTGCGCCTGTCCCTCGCTCGTGACGACCAGGTCCCGAGCGGAGTCCTCGCCCGGCGAACCGAACTGGTGAACCCAGTTGAACTGCAGGAGCGAGGAGAGCTTCGCCAGGAAGACATCCTGCCCGCCCCCCTGCTCTCCCGGCTCTCCGAAGGCACCACCCGTGTTGCCCGCGAGGTAGACGTTGCCCTCGGCGTCACGCCCGAGCGCCACCGCCTGGTCGTCCGCTTCGGACCCGAACTGAACGAGCACTTCCCCCGTGAGAGGGTTCCCGCAACCGTCCGTCTGGAATTGGCTGAGGATGGGCTCGGCCGCGCCCGGTTCGGAGGACGACGCGTGACAACCACAACCGAGCGAGAGGAGACCTACGAGGATGGAGCAACGCGGGATGCTGGACATGGTGGAGCGACCTCAGGGATTCGATGTCTGCTGTTGACGCGCGAGCGCCCAGAGCGCGTCAAACCTGACGCGGGCGTACTCGAGCAGGGGTTCGTATGGGGTGCCTCGAGACTGCGCCAGCAACTGCTCCGCTCGGGCCCGGTCGTTGTGGAGGAGAATCATCATCATCTCCACCTTGTCTCCCGACAGCGAGCGCCGCACGTCCGGGTCCTGGGTGGAGCGGATATTGCGTGCCATCACGAGCGATTCGACGGTATCGAGCAGATGCGCCCGCTCGGGATTGTCCTTCCATTCGAGCGCCATCCCCAGATACTCGACCCGGTACATCCGGCGGAATTGGTTGTCGTCGCTGTAGGTCTGTTCGCTTTCAGCCAACAGGTCCTGCCGCGCCACTTCAATCCGTGCGCGGTCCTTGTAGATGCCGCGCAGTTGCTCCCGCTCCTCTGGCTTGAGAAGCACCTTGCGCTGCAGCGTCCGGAACTGGGCCAGGTCGGGGTTGCTGGCCATCATCTCATCCCTCAAGTCGTCCACCCGGAACCGCGGGCGGCGCTGCCCCACGGCCTCGCCCGGCGCGGCCGGCTCGGAGATGACCACCGGCGTGGCATCCTCCGCGGGCGGCTCCACGAGGGGCTGCGCGGCGGGTGGCGCGGGGGGAACGGACGCCGTGACGGAGGGGGCCGGAGGTGGTGCCTCTGGCGGCGGGGCTGGAGCCCGACCCGCACCGTTCCAGAGCGCGAAGAGCAGCGCGGCGGCAACACAGGCGACGCCCACGCCAATCCCTGCCGTGCTTCTTGGAGAACGTGGCATCTGAGGTCCTTGAAGGGGTCTACGCCCAAGAAGAGGGAACGGCCCGGGGCCCGGCCCCTTCGGGAAGGGGCCGGTGCCCTGGAGCGGTGCTCCACTCCAGGGCGGGGTTCACGAGCGCCGGGGCCTAGAAGATGCCCAGGCGGTTGAGCGCGGCGCGCAGGTTGGGACGAGGGCCGATGCGGCGGGCATCCGGGGCCTGGGCGCTACCGGTGCTGGAGAGCACGTCACGCAAGGCCAGCGGGCTCAGCGGGAACCGGCCGCGGGCCTGGAGCGCGCCCTGGAGGGAGGCGGCGGCGCCGGTGATGATGGGCGAGGCGCTGGAGGTCCCGCTGAAGGTGGCGGTGTAATAGGTGTTCTCCGTGCCGCCATTGAAGCGATCGCCGTAGCCCAGGGTGACGACGTTCTCGCCCCATCCGTGGACGTCGGGGCGGCTTCCGTAGTTCGTCCAGCACATCGGCGCGCGGCCCTGCGAGGAGCCGGCCGCGACGACGATGGCGCCCGAGTCGCGCACGTCGCGGTTGAAGGCGTTGTTGTAGGCGGCGTCATCCAGGTTGGAGCTGCCATTGCCCGCGGCCTCGACGACCACGACGCCATTCAAGGTGGCCTGGACGATGGCGTCGAACTCCGCCTGCCAGTACTCCATGGCGATGTAGTCGCACTGACCGAAGTTGCAGGTGCACGGCGTGCTGTTGGGCGGCCCCTGGCGGTGCAGCTCGATGAGGACGACGCCACCAGCGCCCGCGGCGACCGCGGCATTGGCGATGGCGCTGGCCGCGCTCTGAGCGCCGATGGACTCGTAGCCCGCCCGGGCGGCGTGGGCGATACCCGTCACGCCGAAGCCATTGGACACGCCCACGATTTCACCCAGCACGGCGGTGCCGTGGTTGCGCCAGCTCAGGTCGTTGAACTGGGTGCCACCCTGGTGGAAGAGGCCAGGCATGTCCTCGTGGGTGGTCCGCCAGCCGCCTTCCACGTCCACGACCTTGACGTTCGCCCCGCTGCCACCCGCCACCGTCCACGCGTAGTGCGCGTCGATGCCAGTGGGCGCGGCGCCCAGGTAGCCCTGCTCACCCTGGAGGTTCGGGCCGGCCTTCAGCAGCATCGGCGTGAGGAAGTTGGGCCAGTTGACCGCGGCGGGCTCCGCGGCGGGCTCCGCGTAGGCGGTCTCCACGCTCGGCAGCGCGTCGAGTTTCTCCACCAGGTCCCTGACTTGCTCGAAGGTGGTGCCGGGGCGGATGGGAACCTCGAAGTAGAGGTTCAGGTCGGCGACCTCCTGACCGCTGAGGGTCTCCGTCGCGAACTTGCGCGTGTCGAGCAGCTTCTCGTCGGCGGTGAACATCCGGCCCAGCCCGCGTGCATGCGGGTCGGCGGCGACGAGCGAGGCCACGGCGGCCATGTCCGCCGCCACGGACGGACCCGTCAGGCCCCGCTGGCTCAACTGCCCCAGCTCGCGCGCGCCGCGCGTCTCGGACAGCGCGACGAGCTGCTCTCCGCGCAGGCGAACGCGGGTGCCTTCGTGGAACTTCACGACGACGCGCGGAATCTCCACGTTGCGCCGCAGCTCCACCACGCCCTTGCGTGCCAGTGGCCGGGGCTTGAGCTCGAGTCCATCCGCCGCGCTCGCGGGGAGCGCCATTGTCAGGGCGAGCACTGCGACGAACAGCTGCGAAACCGAGCTCTTCCGCCTTCCAGTTCTTCCGTGCATGAAACGGCTCCTTGGTTGATTACTGCTGCCCGCGGCTGTTGAAGCGGGCGACGAAGACGTCCTGGCCTCCGGCATGGGCTCCGCCGAGACGGCCCGTGGTGTAGCCAGCGATGACGACATCCCCCGCGCGGGTGAGCGCGACGGCATGGGCCTCATCCATGCCCGGGGTGCCCAGCTGTCGCGCCCACAGGCGCGTTCCGTGGGCGTCGTACTTCACGACGAAGGCGTCCCGGCCCCCCTGGTTGGGACCGTCCATGGCGCCGTGCGTCCCTCCGGCGACGTAGATGGCGCCGTGTTCGTCCACCGCGAGCCCCGTCGCGCGGTGGAGCTCACGGGGGGAGCCGATGCGCTGGACCCAGTGCAGGCGCCCCAGCGGGTCGTACTTGAGGAGGAAGGCGGAGGAGATGCCGTCGTTCTCCGCGCGGCCCGTGGCCAGGTCGCTGAAGGAGAGCGCCAGCATGAGGATGGAGCCATCCGGCGCGATGACGACCTTCAGCCCCGCGTCGATGTCGGGGGTGGCCGGCTGCCGCGCCCACGTCAATCCCAGCGCGGGGTCGAGGTGGGCGAGGACGGTGTCGAACGAGCCCGCGTTCGCCGAGGCGAATCCACCTAGCGTGGCGCCCACCAGCACGACGGAGCCATCCGCGCTGACGGCGACAGCCTCCGCCCGGTCATGCCCGTCCGTCCCATGGCGCCGCGTCTCGAGCCCCATCCCATCCCGCGCGTCCAGCACCTCGACGCGCATGTCGAAGCTCACGTCGGGCTTCTCCATCGACCCGCCCGCGAGAAAGACGTGGCGGCCGTCCCGCGAAAGGGCAACACCGAGCCCGGTGTCTTCCTGGACGGAGCCGCGTTGGACGAGCCACTCCAGCGCGCCTCCAGCATCGTGCTTGATGGCGAAGGCATCCCCCTGACCGAGGTTGAAGGCGCCCGGCATCGCCGAGGGCGTGCTGCCCACCACATAGGTTTCGCCCTGGGGAGAGACGGCGAGGCCCTTCACGGTGTCGTCCCACGCCGAGCCGTACTGACGCAGCCACCGGGGCTGGGCCGTGACGTCCAGGCTGGCCACGAAGGCGTCCTGGAACTGGCCTCGCGTGAGGCTCTCCTCCTCCAGCACGCCCAACGTGGTGCCCGCCACGAAGATGTGGCAGTCGGCGTCGAGCCCGACGTCCACCGCCACGTCATCACCAGGGCTGCCGAACTGGATGATTCTCCAGGAGGGGGAAAGGCATCCCCCGCCGCCGATGAGGACGGGATGTTCGGAGGGCGTGAGGGGTCCCTCGAAGGGCGCGGGGGACTGGCACGCCACGAGCGCTGGCAGCAGCCAGAGGGGGAAGGAGCGGCGGGACATGCGGAGACCTACGGTGGGGGCGCCGGGTGTCATGGCTGTTTCGCGGCGAGCGCCCAGAGCGCGTCGTAACGGGTCCGGGCGTGCTCGAGCAGCGCGCCCAGGCGGGAGCCATGCAGGCCCTGCAGCATGGACTCGGCCCGCGCCCGGTCGTTGTGCAGGAGAATCATGAACAGCTCGACCTTGTCGCCCGACAGGGAGCGGCGCAGCTCGAGCTCCATGTCAGGGTTCAGGTTGTCGGCGCGCAGCAGCTCCTCGATGTCGTTGAGCAGCGCGGGGCGCTCCGGGTTGTCCTTCCACTCGAGCGCGGAGCCCAGGAACTCCACCTGGTAGAGCCGCCGGAACTGCGCATCCTCGGAGAAGGTCCGCTCCCCGGTGGCCAGCAGGTCCGCCTTCGCGGCATCAATGACTTCCCGGTCCTTGAAGAGGGATTGGAGCGACGCCTGCTCGTCACCCTTGCGCAACACCTTGCGTTGCAGATGACGGAACTGCGCCAGGTCCGGGTTCGCGGCCATGACGCGCTGGCGAACCGCATCCAGCGGAGAGCCAGGCCGCGCGAGCGCGGCTGGCACCGGGCCCGAGGCCGGCGCGAGCGGCGTGTTGACCAGGATGGTGGCCCCCTGAGCCAGTCCCGGGCGCGGCGTGGGCACGGTGGCGGGCGCCGGGACGTGACGAGGTTCGGGCACCGCCGCGACGGGCGGGGCGGATGGCGGCACGGAAGACGGCTCCGGGAGCAGCAGCCAGAAGACAAACGCCGCCGCCAGCGCCAGGGCGCCGATGAGGGGTAGGACTGTTCTGGGCATGAAAGGGAAACGGGCCATCTTCGGTGGACCTCGCGTCTGTGAATCAGGGAGGACGGAGCCCCGCGTCTGCCGGGGGCCCGGTCCGGGCTGCCTGGGATTCAGGGAGGAGTCACCCCTTACGGGATGAGCTCATCCGGGACGTTGACGCGGAGGATGAGGCGGTTGAGCTCCTCCACGTACTCGCTCTGGAATCGCCCGGAGCCGTTGAGGTAGCCCTCGGCCACGAGGATGTTCGAGGTCAGGTCGTGGGTGACGGGGCGCAGGTTGTAGACCTTGCCGAACCACGCCTGTTGCTGGATGCCGGTGATTTCGTCCGTCGTGCCGTCCTGCCGGACCAGGTGCTCTCCGGCGACGAAGTCCTTGGCCTTCTTCATCGAGCCCTCCGCGGTGACGAGCGGGTGCTCGAGCGTCACGGACAGGCTGCCCCCCGACCGCGTGCGGAAGACGAGGATGTCCTGCTGGACGGCGTCACGGTCCAGGGTGTAGCGCTCCACCGTGTTCGGCATCGTGCGCAGGTTGCCGAACGAGGCATCCGGGGAGAGCGTGACGAGCTCGGCGGCGCCAGCCTCCTGCGCCTTCTGGATGGGAACGTAGCCATCCTGGAAGAGCACCTTCTGGTCCGGGGTGTAGCAGCCCGGCTCGCAGACGCCGTCCATGACGATATGCACGGGCTTCACGAGGTGGTTCAGCGCGTCAATCTGGTTGCCGGTGAGGGCCGCGGTGTCAGTGCCAAGCGCGCCGGGGCCGCGCCAGGGCTCATAGCCCGTGTTCGGATCCACATACACCGGATAGACATGGGTGTTGTACAGGTTGAGGGCGTCCTGCGCGTCCTGGTTGTAGACGGTGGCCCAGAAGCGCTGATCCTTCCCGGTCGAGATGTTGTACGGGTCCGCGTCTGCCCACCGCTTCGCCCAGGACTGACGGCCGCGCGCCTGGTCCGAGGTGAGCTGGTCGAACGCGCAACGATAGTGACTGGGCACCCACGCCGCCGTGGCCTGTGTGGCAATTCCGAAGGCAACCGCGAGCGTCGGCAGAAATGTCTTCTTCATGCATCCTCCTGATTGGAAAGACTCACGTCCCCTGTCGCCGAGAACGTGATGACGACAGGGACTGTCGCCCGCACCCGTGCCATGGGCACACGGCCCCACTGCCATGCTCCGGGAGCGGTTTTCTGCGCTGGCAATCCCGCGAACGCGTGAGAAGAACAGGCTCCTCGCGAACCGCCAGCGGGCAATGCCTGGAACTTTGCGTGTGATTGCGTGGGTTCCGCTGGAAGAAGCGGACGTGCTAGGCGGCACCCGGCCGTTGGAGGGTCCACGACCTCGCGGCCCGGCCAGGAGCGGATGCGCTCCTGACGGTGCGACGGAAATGACAGCGCTTCGCCTGGAGTCTCACGGCGGTGTCTCCCCCCTCAAGGGCGCTCGAGGCGCCCCCATTCAACTGAACTGCAGGAACGGTCGGCATCATACCGATAGTGAACCCGCAATCAATGCCTTCAACTCTTTTTCTGCCAGATTGAGATGATATGGATTCATGGCTTCCAGGCGCCCTGAAAACATACACCCCATCCCAGAGGCGCTAGATGAAAACCCTTACGCCAATCCTGAGAGTCTTTGCCTGCCGTCCGAGCAGCGACATCCGTGCAACCCCTTACACCGCTCCGCACGGCGGAGCCTCGGCGAGCGAAGGATTGCGGCGGCGACGCCTGGCGTCCCGCCGCGGGCGAGCATTGCCTGCGCGGCGGGACGAACTGCCAGCATTCACTTCCGAGCCGTCACGTCACGGAGAAGTACGACGCCTGCGGATGGTGGAAGACGATGGCGGACACCGAGGCCTCCGGCTCCATCATGGAGCCGTCCGTGAGCTGCACGCCGATGTCCTCCGGCCGCAGCGCCGCGAACAGCTTCGACTGGTCCTCCAGCCGGGGACAGGCCGGGTAGCCGAAGGAGTAGCGCTTGCCCACGTACTCCGCGCGGAAGCGCTCCAGCATCGTCATGTCCTGCCGGTCCGGCGTGCCCCACATGCTGCGCAGCTGCGTGTGCAGCAGCTCCGCGTAGCCCTCCGCCGTCTCCAGCGCCAGCGCCTGCACCGCGTGCATCTTCAGGAACTCGCCCTTCGCCTTCAGCTCCTCGGACAGCTCGCGGATGCCGGAGCCCGCGGTGACGACGAACATGGCCACGTTGTCCGTCGGCGCGCCGCCCTCCAGCGGGCGCAGGTAGTCCGCCAGGCACAGGCCGCCTTCGCGGTCCTGGCGCGGGAAGTCGAAGGACGCGGCCTCCTTGCCGGACGCGCCGTCGAAGAGCACCACCCGGTTGCCGTCACTGCCCGCCTTGTAGAACTGGAAGACCGCGCGGGCCTGCATGAGGCCGCCGCGCAGGAAGCCCTTCAGCTCCTCCACGGCCTCCTTGAGGGCCAGCGCCTTGCGCCCCTCCTCCGTCTTCACCAGCTCCGCCTCGGCCGGCGTCCCCAGCACACGCGCTGAGGAGCGCAGGCCCAGGTGCCGCCCGTACAGCATCACCGGGTTGATGAACTTCCAGATGTGGTCCAGCGGCGTGTTGGTCAGCACGTGCCGCTCCCAGTCCGGCGCGGTCGGCACGGCGTCCAACACCTTCACCTCGGCGCTGCGCCCGCGCGTCACCACCGCCGCCGGGGCCGGCCGCTCCTTCACCTCGCGCGCCAGCTTCTCCCGGCGGACGGCCAGCTCGCCGCGCAGCTTCTCGTGTGAGGACGGGTCGACAATCTGCTTGGCCAGCTCGAGCCCGTTCATCGCGTCCTGCGCGTAGGCCACCGTGCCGGCGCCGTAGGCCGGGGCGATGTTGCGGTCCACGAAGTTGCGGCTGAGCGCGGCGCCGCCCACCAGAATCGGCACGTCCACGCCCGCCCGCTTCAGGTCCTCCGCGGTGGCCACCATCTGGTGCGCGCTCTTCACCAGCAGGCCCGACAGTCCCAGGATGTCCGGCTGGTGCTCGCGCACGGCCTGCACCAACTGCTCGGGGGGCACCTTGATACCCAGATTCACGATGTGGAAGCCGTTGTTGGCCAGGATGATTTCCACCAGGTTCTTCCCGATGTCGTGCACGTCGCCCTTCACCGTGGCGAGCACCACCTTGCCGCGCATGGCCGCCTGGGCCTTGCTCATGTGCGGCTCCAGGAAGCCCACCGCGGCCTTCATGGACTCGGCGCTCTGGAGCACCTCCGCGACAATCAGCTCGTTGGCGCCGAAGAGGCGGCCCACCTCGTCCATGCCCTTCATCAGCGGGCCGTTGATGATCTCCAGCGGCGTGTACTTCTGCATGGCCGCTTCCAGGTCCGCGGTGAGGCCGTCACGCGTGCCCTCGATGATGTAGCGCTGGAGCCGCTCCTCCAGTGGCAGCGTGCTCACCTGGACCCGCGCGGCCTTGCGCTCACGGAAGGCCGCCGCGAAGGGCGTCACCGGGTCCGCGCCGCGGTTGTAGAGCAGGTCCTCGGACAGCTTGCGCTCTTCCTCGGGGAGCGACGGGTAGCGCTCCAACTTCTCCGAGTTGACCAGCGCCATGTCCAGGCCCGCCTGGACGTTGTGGTACAGGAAGACGGAGTTGAGCACCTCGCGGCCCGCGGCGGGCAAACCGAAGGACACGTTGGAGATGCCCAGCACCGTCTTGCAGCGCGGGAAGCGCTGCTTGATGAGGCGCACGCCTTCAATCGTCTCCACGCCGCTGCCGATGTACTGCGCGTCCCCCGTGGCACAGGGGAACACGAGCGGGTCGAAGTACAGGTCCTCCGGCTTCATGCCGTACTTCTTCGTCAGCAACTCGTACGAGCGCTCCGCCACCTCCAGCTTGCGCTGGCGCGTGACGGCCATGCCCACCTCGTCGATGCAGCCCACCACCAGGGCCGCGCCGAAGCGGCGCGCCAGCGGCACCACCTTCTCGAAGCGCTCCTCGCCGTCCTCCAGGTTGACCGAGTTGATGATGGCCTTGCCCTGGCTGTAGGTGAGCGCCATCTCGATGACGCGCTCGTCGGTGGAGTCAATCATCAAGGGGACGCGCACCTTCTTGATGACCGCCTCCAGGAAGTTGCGCATGTCCTCGAGTTCGTCGCGGTCCGGGTTGGCCAGGCAGATGTCGATGACCTGCGCGCCCCGCTTCACCTGCGCGCGCGCAATCTCCGACGCGTCGTCGAACTGGCCGGCGACGATGAGCTCCTTGAACTTCTTGCTGCCGATGACGTTGGTGCGCTCGCCCACGATGAGGGGGCGCTGCTCGTCCGTCACCTCCAGGTAGTCCACGCCCGACAGCGAGGCCCTGGGACGCGGCGAGCCCGCGCGCGGCTTCAGCCCCTGCACCGCCTTGGCCATCGTCTCGATGTGCCCCGCGTGCGTGCCACAGCACCCCCCCACCACGTTGAGCCAGCCCTGCTCACAGAAGCGCCGCACGGAGCGCGCCAGCATCTCCGGCGTCTCCAGGTACTTGCCGTTCTCGTCCGGCAGGCCCGCGTTGGGCACGCACGACACGGGGAACGCGCTCATCGACGCCAGCGAGCGCAGGTGGTCCGTCATGAAGTCCGGGCCCGTGGCGCAGTTGAGGCCCAGGTACAGCAGGTCCGTGTGCTCCAGCGACGCGGCCAGGCTCTCCACGCTCTGCCCGGCCAGCATGGTGCCCATGGGCTCAATCGTGCCGGACACCGCCACCGGCAGCGCGTAGCCCAGCTTCTGGAACGCGCGCTCGGCGCCCAGCAGCGCCGCCTTCACGTTGCGGGTGTCCTGCGCCGTCTCAATCAGCAGGTAGTCCGAGCCCCCCAGCGCGAGCCCTTCGGCCTGCACCGCGAAGTTGTCCACCAGTTCCTCGAAGGTGACGCCGCCGGTGACGCTGATGGCCTTGGTCGTGGGGCCAATGGAGCCCGCCACCCAGCGCATGCGGCCGTCCTTCGCCTCGGCGGCGGCGGCGGCGTTGCGCGCCAGCCGGGCGGAGACCTCGTTGATTTCGAGCGCCTTGTGGCCCAGGCCGAACTCCGCCAGCACCAGCGGCGTGCCGCCGAAGCTGTCCGTCTCCGTCACGTCCGCGCCGGCCTCGAAGTAGCGCGCGTGGATGGACTCCACCAGCTCGGGGCGCGTGAGGACGAGGTGCTCGTTGCACCCCTCGTACTCCGGGCCACCGAAGTCCGCCGCCTTGAGGTCCTCGTTCTGGAGCAGCGTGCCCATGGCGCCATCCAGCACCAGCACGCGCTCACGCATCGCGGCGCGCAGGGCCTCCACGCGACGGCCGTTCTCACCAGGAGGCAGCGGGAGGGCAGCGGGGACAGGGCTCGTCATGACGGTTTGACTCCAGTCAGCAGGAAGACACGAAAGGGGCTGGCCCCGTCCCGGGCGTGCGTCTCCCGGGTCAGGGACGTGAAGCCGGCCTCGCGCAGCGCGGCTTCGAGGGATTCAGGCGCGAAGCCCAGGTGCCGGTGGCCCAGCCGCTCCAGCACCCAGCGCTCCTCGTGCGGCATCAACTCCAACAGCACCAGCCGGCCGCCCGGCTTGAGCAGGCGGGCGGACTCGGCCAGCACCGCCTGCGGCTCCTCCACGTGGTGGAGGCTCTGCGAAATCACCACCAGGTCCAGGCTGCCGGACGCGAGCGACAGCCGGTGCAGGTCCTCGCGGAGGAAGCGGATGTTCTCCAGGCCCTCGCGGCCCGCCCGCTCCCGCGCCTGGTCCAGCGCGTCCGCGTTCTGGTCAATGGCCCACACGCGCCGCGCCCAACGGGCGATGGCCACGCTCAGCACGCCGGTGCCGCAGCCGAAGTCGGCCACCTCCAGGGGCGGCAGCAGCGACGCCAGCGCGCCTGCCCACAGGAACCACGACTGCCCCGGCTCCAGCAGCCGCTCGTTGAGGGCCTGCCGGTCCTCGCGCGCCCGCAACAAATCCTTCAGCCGCGCCGAGTCCCCCGCCGCGTCCTCCGCCTGCCGCGCCATCTGGATGAGCGGCCAGCGGCCGTCCGCCTGCTCCAGGGCCAGCGAGTAGTAGCTGTAGCCCGCGTGGCGCTCCTCGCGCAGCAGGCCCAGGCCCTTCAGCTTGCCCAGGTGATGGGACACGGAGGACTGCGCCACGCCCACCAGGGACACCAGCTCCGTCACATTCAACGGGGCCTCTGCCACCAACCGGAGGATGCGCAGCCGCGTCGGGTCTCCGAGCACCCTGAATGACTGGGACAGCTCTTCCATATCGCTGCATCAACATATGTCGATGCCGAGCACAAGGCCAGCACTCTCTAGACGCGACGCGTTGCCTGTGCCCCGACAGTCGCGTACAGGGCGAAGCATGGCGACTCCCACCCACACCCCGACCCTTCACGAGCTGCTCGCCGGCAAGCGCTTCGGACTCGTCCTCTCCGCTGGATATTTCGGCTTCTACGGTCACGCGGGCTTCCTCAAGGGACTGGCCGCCGCGGGCCTCAGTCCTCATGCCTACGCGGGCACATCCGCGGGCGGAATGGTGGCGGCCTACGCCGCCGCGGGCACGCCGGTCCGTGACGTGGAGGAGCTGGTGCTGCGCCAGACGCGCGCCAACTTCTGGGACCCGGACCCCATTGGCGCGGTGCTCAACGCGGACGCGGCGGGACACGGCCTGACGGGCCTGCTCAAGGGTGAGCGCTTCCGCAAGCTGCTGGATGCCACGCTGCCGGTGCGCACCTTCGAGGAGCTGCCACACCCGCTCCTGCTGGTGGGCGCCAACCTCACGCTGGGCAGCCACGATGTGTTCACCTCGGGCGAGCTGGCCCCGCGCGTCCACGCGACGTGCGCCTACCCCGGCCTGTTCCGCGCGGTGCCCCTGGAGGGCAGCCTGTACTGGGACGGCGGCCTGGTGGACAAGGCGCCCGCGCTGTCGCTGCACGAGAGCGCCGCGGGCAAGGAGCTGGACGCCATCCTCGTGCACTACCTGCCCAGCAAGACGCGCAAGGTGGTGGGCGGCCCCATGGCGTACGCGCAGGGGCTGGCCGCAGGCTCCGCGGCGCTGCGCCAGGACCACTTCCGCCTCCAGCTCACCGTGCTGGAGCAGAAGCAGGTGCCCGTCTACGTCGTCGTCTCCAACCTGCCGCCCGTATCTCCCACCACCATGGAGCGCGGCTTCGACGCGCTGGACCAGGCGAAGCTGGCCGCCGAGCGCGCCCTGGCGCGGCCTCCGGTGCCCTTCGCGCAGGCGGAGTGGTGAGCCTCAGCGCATCCACACCATGAGCAGCGCGGGCGTGGCCGCCACGAGCACGCCCGCCCCGAAGGCCAGCAGTACCTGGAGGAAGAAGAGGTCCTCCAGTGTCTCCACCAGCGTCATCTCCACGCGCTCGATGCCCAGCGTCTCCAGGTTCCGCACCGCGGTGGCGGTGTCCGGCGCGGAGACGACGGCGCGCAACGCCAGCACGCCCAGGACGCGGCGGGACTGCTCCATGAGGAAGCGCTCCACCTCCACCATGCGCGAGGACGGCGCTTCACCCCGGGCCTGCTCGGCCTGCCGCAGATGCTCGCTCATCGACTCGTTCACGACGCGCGACAACTCCTCGCACGACAGTGAGCCCGAGCCTTGGAGCCGCCGCGCCACCTGCACCGTGACGGGCTTGAACACGGCATAGACGCGGGCCACCACGCCGCGCTCCCGGGCTTCATCGGCCAACCGCCCCGACACCGCCAGCAGCATGAACGCGTAGCCACCCGCCACCGACAAGGCCAGCGGCGGCAACACCGCGCTCAGAATGACGAGCCACGTGGGCGCGGGCGGAACACCCAGCCACCGGGGCAGCGCGTAGGTGGCCGCGCCCACCGCCAACCCCACCAGACCGAAGAGCGCTCCGCCTTTCAGCGCGCCCCAAAGCCCCACGCCCATCAACCGGAAGGCCACCAGCAGCCCCTGCCCCAACGCGCCTGCGACCCGCATCGACCGATGCTCCCAGGACGGAAGACCGCCCTTGTCCCCCACCGCGGCGAAACGCCGGTTCCAGGGCGGAGCCACAATTCCATGAGAGACGCTCCCTCGCCAGTGACGCACGCCGTCGACGCGGGCGCGCGTCTCCTCCAACAGGGCACGCCGATGTCGGTTTCCGGACGCACACGGAGGCTGGCTCCTCATTTCGAGACAGACCCGAAATGCAAGATGCCCGTGTGAACCCGTCCACTGTGCAAGTGGACCCGGGCCACGGCCGTCCCCCCTTCCGATGTGGAGGCTGTCCATGCCGATGTCGTCGCTCCTGTCGATGCGCCCCCTGCGGTACGCGATGCTGTCCCTGTCCGTGCTCGCCTTCGCCCCCTCAGCGGTGGCGGCGCCGCCCGCGAAGTCCCTGAAGCCGCGCGCGCTCGCCGCCAAGCCCACCGGCCGCGAGCTGGCCGGGGACACCTACGTGGAGCGCATCGTGGTGAAGTTCCACGAAGGCAGCCGGGTGCGCCTGCGCGACCAGCAGTTGGTGGCCCTGTCTTCGGAACGGGACGCCGCGGAGCGCTCGCTGCTGGCCGGACGTGGGCTGGGCGACGCGCGCCTGGAGGCGGACCTGGACCATGTGACGTCGCTGCTGGAGCGCGCGCCCCGCATTGGCGCCGTGGCCCGCCTGTTCGACGAAGCCGAGTCCACGATGGAGGCGCGCAAGGCCTCCGGGGAGCGCCAGAGCGGTGAGCAGCTGGCGGACCTGAACCTGTACTTCGAAGTCCCCCTGATGCCGGGCACCACGTCCGAGCGCGTGGCCGACCTGGTCGCCGCGCTCAACGGCCTGGACGGTGTCGAGGTGGCCTACGCCGAGCCGCCCCCCGAGCCGGCCATGGTGGACTTCGGCATGGACGCGGCGGTGCGCAGCCTGCTGGCCGCGGCGGACCTCCCCCCCGTCACACCGCTCTACGAGAGCAACCAGGGCTACCTCAACGCCGCGCCTGGCGGCATCGACGCGAAGTACGCGTGGACGGTCCTTGGCGGCCAGGGGCAGAACGTGAAGGTGGTGGACATCGAGGGCGGGTGGCGCACCACGCACGAGGACATGCCTGACCTCTTCCACATGGGCGGCACCCAGTACACCGACCGGAGCTGGCGCGACCACGGCACGGCGGTGCTGGGTGAAATCGTGGGCGCGCGCAACGCCTATGGCGTGACGGGCATCGCGCACCAGGCCAAGGCGGGCTACGAGTCCATCGGGGCCCAGAGCACGGCGAGCGCCATCACCAAGGCGGCCACGGCAGCGGGGCTGGGTGGCATCGTCCTCGTCGAGCTGCACGCCCGCGGCCCCTCGGACGGCACGGCGTGCTCGTGCAACACCTCCCAGTGCGACTACATCGCGATGGAGTACTGGCAGGCCAACTACGACGCCATCAAGACGGCCACCGCCAACGGCGTCATCGTCGTGGAAGCGGCGGGCAACGGCAGCGCAGACCTGGATGCGCCCGCGTACGGGAGCGCGTTCAACCGCAACACCCGGGACTCGGGGGCCATCTTCGTGGGTGGCAGTACGGCCACGACGCGCTTGCCCATGTGCTGGACGAACTTCGGCACCCGCGTGGACGTGCACGGCTGGGGTGAGCGCGTCTACACCATGGGCTACGGCAACGTGTTCGGCGCCAGCTATGGCGAGGACCAGTTCTACACGTCCAGCTTCAGCGGCACCTCCAGCGCGTCCCCCATCGTGGTGGGCGCCGCCGCCAGCGCGCAGGGCGTGGCCCTGGCCAACGGGCGACGTCTGACCAGCACGCAGATGCGCTCGCTGCTGCGCGCCAACGGCACGCCGCAACCCGCGAACACGCGCCAGATTGGCCCGCTGCCGGACCTGGCCAAGGTCCTGCCCAAGGTCATCGCGGGCGACTACTGAGCCGGATTCCCGGCACGCCCCCACCTTCCGCGTCAGGACGGGTGGGGGTGCGTTTCCTGGCGGCGAAGTGACTACCGCTCGCCGTAGCGGCGGTGGTCCACCATCAGACAGCGGTCCTGCACCACCTGGATGCCCGCCTTCGCCAGCTTCTCCGCCGCGGCGTCGTTGCGGATGCCGGACTGGAACCACACCGCCTTCGGCTTCTTGGCGATGAGCTCGTCCACGTGCCCGTCGATGTCCTGCGGCCGGCGGAACACGTCCACCAGGTCCAGGTCGCCGGGTACGTCCGTCAGCCGCCGGAACACCGGCTTGCCCAGGATGTGCGTCACGTCCGGATAGTAGACGGGCACGGGCACCACCTCCACGCCCGAGCGCGCCAGGTAGTCCGGCACGTAGTAGGCCGGCTGCCCTGACTGCTGCTCCGTCTTGATGCCCAGCACCGCCACCCGCCGGGCGCTCTTCACCACGCGCTCCACACCCGCTTCGTCCTCGATGAGGTTCTGCTCCCAGCTCATCGCGCCTCCTCCTGGAGCCCCTCTGCCCGGGACTCCGTCGTGACAGTCCACGCTTCGCCCGCCACCGTCGCCCGCACCGTGAGTTGGCGGCTCACGGGCATGAAGCGCCCCCGGCCCACCAGCTGTTCTCCCTCGCAAGCCACGCCCGGCGTCAGCTCCGGCCGGCCCGCCATCACCCACGCCTCCCACAGCGCGTCCGGCGCATCCTCCGGCACCGCGTCCAGGCAGCGCAGCCCCAGCACCACCGCGTCTCCCAGCGGCGTATCCCGCGTGCCCTGGACCGTGCGCTCCAGCACGTAGGCCACCTGGCTGTCCCCCACGGGCACCAGGTCCACCACCCAGCTCTGCTGGCCCTCCACGAGGTTGCGCTGGAAGAGGCCGGCGAACTTCACCTCCCACTCACGCCGCGCCCGCGTCTCCAGGGCCTCGGGTTCGAAGAAGCGCTCCAGCACGCCCGCCTCCGTGCCCGCGGGCGCCACCTGGCGGAGCGCCTCCTGCGCGGCTTCGGGGGCCACCAGCTTCACGAAGGTGCCATCCGCCGCCAGCCACGCCTGCAGCGTGAAGCGCGCCAGCACGTCCGCCACGCCGGTGGGGACCTCCTGTCCATTGCGCGTCAGGCGCGAGCGCGGCACCGTCTGCGCCAGCAGCCAGCCCCCTTCGGAGGGCGTGAAGCGCGTCTGCGTGGTCAGCTCCACTTCCTCGCGAAGGGTGTCACCCCGCCGCTCCACCGAGCGCACGCTGCGCTGCGTCTCCGTGAGTAGGCGGTCCACGGGGGGCTGGAAGTCCAGTCGCACCGACGCCGGCCGCGGCTCCGAAGGCGACACGGAGAGCGGCGCCTTGTGGCTGCAGGCAATGGCGGTCAGTGACAGGAGGAGACTGGACGTCAGGGGGCCGGGACGCATGCGCCGTCACACGCTGGCAGAAAGCGCCCGCGCCCGCGAGCGCTTCCACCAGGCCTCCCCGCCCCAACGCCCACCGGTTCACGGATGACGCGTCTGGCCGTCCGGTGCATCCTCCACGGCGTCCCGCCCGATGTTGCGGCGGTCCCGGTTCACCCCGTCATCGTCGTCCCTCGAGCCCCCCAGGGCGGAGCGACGGGAGGCCTCGGAGAGGTCCCGCTGCACGGCCTCGCGGGTGGCGTACTCGCGGCGCGGCAGGCACTTGAAGAGGTTGATGACGTCGGGGGGGGCGCCTGCGTCAGCGGCAGCCGCCGCCAGTTGCTCCCGTTCGACGGGGTACTCCACCGCGTCGAGGTGCGGGGTGATGGAGAGCGCTGGATCCTCCGCGAGTCCATAAGCCATCGTCTGTCTGCCTTTCTGCCGGGGCGCGCTGGCCCCGGCACCGGTGCGTTCGTGTGCAAGGACAACGTGGGGATGGCCGGGGCGCGGGACCACCCGGGGCGCCCCCGTCCCAGCCCCTGTCCAGGCAGGGGGACAGCCGCCCTGGCCCCTTCCCGGCTAAGGTGTCGTCCCGCGACGCATTCCTCGCAGGAGTCCCACACCCCATGACCGCCGCGCCCCTGCTGCTTGCCTGGCTCACGCTCGCCAGTACGCCCGTCGCCGCCCCACCGCCCGTCCATGACGTCTTCGCCCTGGACGAAGCAGCCTTTGTCGCCCAGGCCCAGACCGACCTCGCGCTGCTGGAGCGCCACGTCCGGGGCCTGCGCGGGCTGCAGGAGGCCGTGAAGCAGTCGCGCGCCGTGTACCAGCAGAAGCAGAGCGTGCCGTACACGCCGGACCAGAAGCAGTTGCTGCTCAGCACCTGGGCGGCCTTCTTCGACTACTTCGTGTCCGTGGAGGTCATCCGCCAGCGCTACTGGGACTTCGTGAAGGTGCCCGCCCACGCGCATCCGAAGAAGCACGCCTGGGGCTTCCTCCTCACCCACGGCGCGCTCACCACGGAGCTGGCCCACGGCCTCACCTACGCGGAGCTCACCCTGGGCAAGAAGCAGCTCGAGGTGCTGCTGGACGAGCCCGCGCCCGAGTACGGCCTGCCCGCGCGCGCCTTCGCCCGGTTCAAGGACAAGGCCATCCACGTCTCCACCAGCACCCAGCTGCTCACGGGGGATGGCTACAAGGAACAGCTCCGCCCGCTGCTGGTGAAGGCCGGCGCGCTGGACGCCCCGCGCGTGCCCTGGCTGCTGCAGGAGATGAAGCACAACAGCAAGGTGGCGAAGGGACTGCTCACCCGGCGCGGCGCCACGCTCTTCGCCAAGGCCACGGTGGACCTGACGGCGGACGCCGCGCAGCGCGCCTTCTTCCCCGTACAGCGCGCGGTGGCGGCCTGGATGGGCGACACCCGCGTGCGCCGCGTGGGCCAGCCCCTCATCTCCCGCCAGCAGGCCCTGTCCCTGCTGGAGAAGATGGAGCCCGGCGACATCGTGGTCGCCCGGCAGAACTGGTACCTCTCCAACATCGGCCTGCCGGGATTCTGGCCACACGCGGAGCTCTTCATCGGCACGCCCGCCCAGCTTGGGGCGTACTTCGACGAGGACGCGGACGTGAAGGCCTGGGTGGCCACCCTCCCCGGCGCACCGGGCTCGCTCACCCAGCACCTGGCGCGCGCCTTCCCCGCCAAGTGGGCCGAGTACACCGGCAACGACGCGCACGGCGACCCCCTGCGCATCATCGAATCCATCAGCGAAGGCGTGTCCTTCACCGGCCTGGAGCACGGCATGCGCGTGGACTACCTGGGCGTCATGCGCCCGCGCCTGTCCCGCCTGGAGAAGGCCCGCGCCATCGTGCGCGCCTTCACCTTCCAGGGCCGCCCGTATGACTTCGACTTCGACTTCTTCTCCGACCGGACGCTCGTGTGCACGGAGCTGGTGTGGAAGTCCTACGCTCCCGCGGGCGACATGACGGGCCTGCGCATCCCCCTGGTCAGCGTGGCCGGCCGCCGCACCCTGCCCGCCAACGAGCTGGTCCGCCTCTTCGACGCGGAATACGGACGCGAGGACCGGCAGCTGGACTTCGTGGCCTTCCTGGATGGCCGGGAGGCGGAAGGCAACGCCAGGGAGGCGGACGCCACCGCTTTCCGTTACAGCTACCGCCGTGCCAAGTGGGACATCGCCCAGGAGTAGACACACGATGACGGAGCAGATGGCCGAAGAGATGCTGCAGCTGTCCACCCAGCTCTTCGAGAAGATGATTTCCCAGCAGCAGGCCAAGGTGCTGCGCCTGGCCCGCGAGGCCGTGCCCAACATCTCCCCGGAGGAGGTGCGCAATTCCCACGACTTCCCGGAGCTCAAGGAACATCCTACATTTGAGTTCGAGGATGGAATCCTGTCCGGGCTGATTGCGGCCCAGATTGCCCTGCGGGCGGAAATCAAGGGACGGCTGCCGCTTGAACCTCCAGCATTCTGACGCTCGGCCGCCTGCCTTTGCCGTCCGGGCCCCCGTGGGTTACTGGTTCTCGCCGTGAGCATTCCCCCTGGATTCAGCCCACCGTTGGCGCGGGAGCGGCTGGTGTCGGCCCTGGCCGCGGAGCCCCCGCGGCTGGACCTGGCGGCGCTGGCCATCGCCACGCTGGACAAGCCCCTGCTGGACGCCCCGGGGTGCCTGCACATGCTGGACGTGCTCGCGTGCCGGGTGCAGGTGGAGGCGGAGCGGCTGAGCGAGAAGGGCGAGGTCCTGGCGCCGCTGCGCGCCTTGCGCCACGTGCTGGCGGACATCGAGGGCTTCCGCGGCAACGAGGACGACTACCACTCCCCGGAGAACAGCTTCCTGGACCAGGTGCTGGAGCGGAAGCTGGGGCTGCCGATTACGTTGTCCGTCGTCTACCTGGAGGTGGCGCGCCGCGCGGGCATCTCCCTGTACGGCGTCCCCTTCCCCGGCCACTTCCTGGTGGCGCATGACGCGGGGGACCACAAGCTGGTCATGGACCCGTTCCATCAAGGGGACATCCTCACCGAGCACGGCTGCGAGGAGCTGCTCAAGCGCGTGGCGCCGCAGCTCAAGTTCGACCGCAACATGCTGGCGCCCGCGCCGGTGGAGCTCATTACGTACCGGATGCTGTCCAACCTGCGGCGCGTGTACCTGGGCAGAGAGGACTGTGAGCGCGGGCTGGCGGTGGTGGACCTGCTGCTGCTCCTGGCGCCGGACCACCCGGGCGAGCTGCGCACCCGTGCCGCGCTGCTCAGCAACCTGGGGGCATACCGCGCGGCGCTGAAGGACGTGGAGCGCTGCCTGGAGCTTTCGCCCGATGCCCCCGACCGCGAGCGGCTGGAGATGACGGCCCGCGAGCTGCGGGAGCGCGCCGCGCTGCTCAACTGAAGGGAAGGACTTTCACGTGGCTCGAGAGGTGAAGCCCTGGCGCCGGCTGCGGCGAGGGCTGGAGCATGACTTCAGCGTCGCCCGGGTGCGCGAGGACTGGTGGGCGGACCCACGCACGGGCCACGAACACCCGCGCGTGCGCGTCGACTGCGCGGACTGGGTGAACGTCATCGCGGTGACGCCGGACGCGCAGCTCGTGCTGGTGCGGCAGTTCCGCTTCGGCGTCGAGGCATCCACCCTGGAGCTCCCCGGTGGAATCGTGGAGCCGGGCGAAGCGCCGGAGCGGGCCGCGGCGCGCGAGCTGGAAGAGGAGACGGGCTACGTGCCGGGCCGCCTGGTGCCGGTGGGCCAGGTGCACCCCAACCCCGCGTTCCAGGGCAACGTGTGCTTCAACTTCCTCGCGCTCGACTGTGTGAAGCAGCACGAGGGGCGGCAGGACGCGGGCGAGGACATCGCCGTGGAGCTGCACCCGCGCGCCGACCTGCCGCGCCTCATCCTGGAAGGACACATCTCCCACTCGCTGGTGGTGGCCGCCTTCTTCCAGGAGCGCCTCCTCAGCGAGTCGAAGTAGGCCCGTGAATCAGGGACGCGAGCAGCCGCAGCCGCAGGCGTCGAAGAAGGGCGACTCACCCCGGGCACAGACGAAGAAGACGACCTGGCACTCCTTCCTGTCCTCGGACACGTAGCGGCGCTGGGCCGCCTGTGCGTCGCAGGTGGCCCGGTCCGCCACGGGCTGCGACACCTCGGCCGCGTCGCCCTCTTCCGTGAGCGCACCGCAGCCCGCGGCCCCCAGGGCCGTCAGCAGCGTCAGAACGCCCCTCAGGTCGAACACCCGCCACCTCTCGAACCGGCGCATGTCCTTCGCGCCCGCCTGGACTGAAGAGCAACGTGGGGGCCTTCCCCGCGCACCGGGAGCCCCCTCGGGTTCGAGCGTGCCCTGCGCGTGGACGGCGTCACATTCGCGGCGTGTGGAGACGGACAGAAGGCGGGGCTCGAGCCCGCCTGTGTCCGCCAATGCACGGGCGCCTCGGCTTCAGGGGAGGCCTCCCTTCAGCGGGCCTTCTTCGCGCGCGTCCGGCGTCGCGGCGCAGCCGCCTCAGCCGGCGTGGCCTCCTCCCGCTGCCACGTGCCGGAGCGCCCGCCCGACTTGTGCTCCAACTGCACCGCGTCCAGCACCATGCCGCGGTCCACGCTCTTGCACATGTCATAGACGGTCAGCGCCGCCGCGCAGGCCGCGGTGAGGGCCTCCATCTCCACGCCGGTGCGGTCCACCGTCTTCACCTGCACGCGAACCCGAAGCCCCGCGTCCTCCGGCGCCAGCGTCACCTCCACGCCCGAGAGCGCGATGGGGTGACAGAGCGGAACGAAGTCCGGCGTGCGCTTGGCGGCCATGATGCCGGCGAGCCTCGCCGCGGCCAGCACGTCCCCCTTCTCCACCTTCCCCGCCAGGATGCGCTCGCGCGTGTCGGGCAACATCCGCAGCAGCGCGGTGGCCACGGCCACGCGGCCCGTCTTCGGCTTCTCCCCCACGTCCACCATCTTCATCGGCGCACCCCCTGGGCCACTGCGGCGAGCAGGTCATCCACGATGTCGTCTGGGTCCTCCAACCCCACGGAGACGCGGATGAGATTCTCCCGGATGCCCGCGGCCTCCCGCTCCTCCGGTGTGAGCCGGCGCGCGCTGGCGCTGGCCGCGTGCATCACCAACGTGCACACATCCCCCAGTGAAGGACCGGGCCGCCCCACCTTCAACGCCTCCAGGAAGCGCATGCTCTCCGGCCGCCCCGCGCTCTTGATTTCAAAGGCCACCATGGGGCCGCCGCCCAGCAGCAGTTCCTGCGCGGTGGCGTGGTCCGGGTGCGAAGTCAGCCCCGGGTAGATGACCCGCTCCAACAGGGGCGACTCCGCGAGGCGCCGCGCCACATGCGCCGCGTGCTCGACATGCGCCTTCATGCGCACCGGCAGCGTGCGCAGGCCGCGCAGGGTGAGCCACGCCTCGAAGGGCCCCAGCACGTCACCCGCCAGCACCCGCGCGGCGCGCAGTGGCGCCATCCGCTCACCTGAGGCGCTCACCGTGCCGCCCAGCGCGTCGCTGTGCCCGTTGAGCCACTTGCTGGTGGACTGCACCGCGTAGTCCGCGCCCAGCGCCAACGCGCGCTGTCCCACGGGCGACGGGAAGGTGCCATCCACCACGAACGTCGCGCCCACATCCTGGCAGGCCCGCGCCAGCACGCGCAGGTCGGGCACGCGCAGCAGCGGATTGGAGATGCTCTCCGCCAGCACCATGCGCGGCTTCAGCGCTCGGATGCGCTCGGGCACCTGGGGGTCCGTCATCAGGAACGCGTGCAGCTCCACGCCCAGCGTGGCGCACAGACGCTTGTACAGCGCGCGCGTGACGCCGTAGCCATCCGCCGGCATCACCAGCGTGTCCCCCGCCCGGAAGCCCTGGGCCTCGAAGACGGAGCGCAGCGCGGCCATGCCACTGGCATAGGCCACGCAGTCCTCGGCGCCTTCCAGCGCGGCCACCGCCTCTTCCAGCAACGTCGTGTTGGGCGCGCTGATTCGGGCGTAGGCGTAGTCCTTCCCGTCCAGGGCGCTGTCCAGGTCATCGCTGCTGTCGAACCAGTTCACCGCCGCCGGGTAGATGGGCGGCGACACCGGCACCGCCTTGCTTCCAGCCAGCCGCGTCCCGGCGTGCACCGCCACCGTCTTCTGCTTCGAGCTCATGGGGATTGCTGCATCCTTCGCGGGAATGGAAAAGCCGGCCCCGGGAAGGGGCCGGCCTGGAAATGCTCAGCGGACCCGCGTGGGCGGGTGGACTACTCGCCGTGCTCGATGAGCCAGCGCTCGGCGTCGATGGCGGCCATGCAGCCCGTGCCCGCCGCGGTGATGGCCTGGCGGTAGTAGTGGTCCTGCACGTCACCGCAGGCGAACACGCCCTCGATGTTGGTGCGCGTGGAGCCCGGCACCGTCTTGAGGTAGCCGCCCTGGTGCGTCTCCAGCACGCCCTGGAACAGCTCCGTGTTGGGCGTGTGGCCAATGGCCACGAACAGGCCGGTCGCCTTCACCTGCTGGCTGTCACCCGTCTTCAGGTTGCGCACCACCGCGCCATTCATCCCCTTCGCGTCGCCGAGGACCTCCTCCACCGCGGAGTCCCACATGAAGGAGATTTTCGGATTCTGGCGGGCGCGCTCCTGCATCACCTTGGAGGCGCGCAGCGTGTCGCGGCGGTGGATGAGGGTGACGTGGTTGACGATTTTCGCCAGGTACGTCGCCTCCTCCATCGCCGTGTCACCGCCGCCCACCACCAGCACGTCCTGCTTCTTGAAGAAGGCACCGTCGCAGGTGGCGCACGCGGAGACGCCGCGGTTCTTGTAGGTGTCCTCGCCCTTGACGCCCAGCCACTTGGCGGTGGCGCCGGTGGAGATGATGACCGTCTCCGAGCGGTAGCTGATGCTCTCCCCCTGGATGAGGAAGGGGCGCTGGGAGAAGTCCACCTTCACCACGTTCTCCATGTGGATGGTGGTGCCGAAACGCTCCGCCTGCTTCTGGAAGCGATCCATCAGCTCCGGGCCGGTGATGGCCTCCGGAAAGCCCGGGTAGTTCTCCACGTCGGTGGTCACCATGAGCTGGCCGCCCGGCACCCGCTGCGGGTGCTCCAGGGTGGGGCCCCCGGCGAACACCACCGGCTGCAGGTTGGCGCGCGCGGCGTAGATGGCCGCGGTGTAGCCCGCGGGCCCCGAGCCGATGATGGTCACCTTGTTGATCTTCTCCTCCGCCACGACTCCTCCCAAATCTCGTTGATGGCCCCAAGGTACCAGAGCGCCTCGGGCGCGTGATACGAAGCTGGCCTCATGGATGCCGCCGTCCTCAAGAAGGTTGCGCTGTTCGAGGGTTTGACCCAGGGACAGCTCGCCAAGGTCGCCCAGATTGGTCACTCCCGGACCTACCCGGCGGGCGCCTTTCTGTTCCATGAGGGGGAAACCGGCCAGGAGATGTTCGTAATCGCCGAGGGCAAGGTCCGCATCTCCAAGTCCGTGGCCGGAATCGGCGAGGAGGCGCTCGCCATCCTGGAACCCGGCCAGTATTTCGGTGAGATGGCGGTCATCGAGGATTCGCCGCGCTCGGCGGACGCCATCGCCCACGTGAGCTGCTCCGTCTGGGTCATCGAGCGCTCCCGGTTGGACCAGCTGATGTTCACCGACAAGGACCTGGCGTACGTGCTGCTCTGGACCTTCGTCCGCACGCTGAGCGAACGGCTCCGCGAGACGAACGAGAAGATCAAGGGCTTCTTCGCCCTCTCCCGCTTCTGACAGTCCGTCTCAGCACCCGAGAAGCCAGGTGGCGCAGGGATGTCCGTCCGGCATCCGAGCCCCTTCCCACGTGTCGGGACGGGTACGCGCCCCACTCCCCAGGTAGCACAAGCAGGCACACGGGTTGCTTTGTCCCCGTCCCGTGGAGGGCGGCGGGATGGAGCAGGCGGCGGCGGGAGCGGCGTGGGCGGGCGAAGGGTCGGTGAGGGCACGAG
>NZ_VHLC01000114.1:0-26362 GCF_006547355.1 Myxococcus sp. AB036A
ATCACCACCGCCACCACGGCCAGCACCAGGGCGCCGCCACCGACGATGCCCAGCAACTTCCAAGGGGGCTGCTTGTCCGCCGGTTTCTCCGCGGGCGCGTCCAGGTGGATGCGTCCGGAGGAGGGGCGGGGCTGGGACTGCGGCGCATCCTGGAGCACAGCGATGTGGTGGCCGTCCGTGTGGCCGCTGGCCGTGAGTCACGAGTCCTGTGCGTGGTGGACCTGGGGGAGGCCCGCCGCCGCGCCACACAACCCAAGTCGCTGCTGTTCTGTCTTCAATGAGGTCAGGGCCGGTGGATAGCCAGGTTTCCAACGCCATCATCAGCCGGCTCCGCGTGGGGACGATTACCCACGTCCGGATTTCCGGCGTCATCGACGAAACATTCCCACTGACGTCCGCCAGCCCGGAGATGAGCGGGCTGCTGGTGGTGGACCTGGGGCAGGTGGAGCGCATCAGCTCCTTCGGCGTGCGGCGGTGGATTGAGTTCGCCGCCAAGCTGCCCCAGGGGGCCCTGGGCCTCTACGTGGTCCACGCGCCGCCCGTCATCGTGGACCAGCTCAACATGGTGGAGGGCTTCGCCGGCGTCGCCCGCGTCCTCTCCGTGCTGGCGCCCTACACCTGCCGCGCCTGCAACGAGGACCGGCTGCGGCTGGTGAACCTGCTGGACGAGGCGCAGGTCATCTCCGAGGAACGCGCGCCCGACCATTCCTGCCCCGTGTGTCAGGGGCCGCTGGAGTTCGCGGACCTGCCGGGCGAGTTCTTCGACTACGCGCGGCGGCAGCAGTTCGGTCAGGTGGACCCGGTCGTCATGCGCTACCTGCGCGCCAGCATGCCGGCGGAGCAGCCGGAGCTGTCGCAGCACCTGAAGATCATCCAGGACGACATCACGTACATCACCCTGGCCAGCGCGCTGAAGGGGGACCTCAACGTGCGCCGGCTGGCGTCGGGCCTGGAGGGCCGCGTCGGCTTCGACTTCAGCCACGTCAGCAAGGTGGAGCCGGAGGCCCTGCCGAAGCTGGAGCAGGTGCTGGAGACGGCGGCGCAGGGCGCGCACGTGGTGTTGTGCCGGGTGCCGCCACCCGCGCTGGCGGTGCTGGCGCGCTCGGCCAAGGTGTTGCCGGTGCGGCTGGCCACGCTGTGGCTGCCGTGTGACTGCCGCAACTGCGGGCAGGTGAGCCACCAGCGCCTCCAGGCCGCGGACTACCTGGCCAGGCTGCGGGCGCAGGCGTCCGGCGTGGAAGTGCCGTGCCCCATCTGCGGCGGCAACGCGCGCGTCCCCCACATGCCCCAGCTCCAGGGGCTGCTGGCGCGGGTGCAGCTGACGGACCGGCCGCTGGAGGACATGGAGGCGCTGGAGACGCGCGCCCTCAGTCAGTACCTCTTCGGCGCCACGAACATCGACCCGGCGGCCCGCCAGGGCGCGTCCACGGACATCTCCAACTCGCTGGGCAGCACCAAGCTGAACATCATCCGGCGGCTGGGGCAGGGCGGCATGGCGGAGGTCTTCCTCGCCAAGCAGGTGGGCGTGAAGGGCTTCGAGAAGTTCCTGGTGATGAAGAAGATTCTCCCGCAGTTCGCGGAGAACCCCGAGTTCGTCGACATGCTCTTCGCGGAGGCCCGCGCCAACGCGCGGCTGACGCACCCGAACGTCGTGCAGACGTTCGACGTGGGCGTGTCTGATGGCGTCGCGTACATCCTCATGGAGTACGTGCGCGGGCCGGACCTGAAGAAGCTGGTCATCGAGCTGCGGCGCAAGGGCCTGGCGCTCCCGCTGGAGCATGCACTGCGCATCGTCGCGGAGGTGGCCGCGGGCCTTCACTACGCCCATGCCTACGTGGACCCCGCGGGCACGCCGCACCCGGTGGTGCACCGGGACGTCAGCCCGCACAACGTCCTCATCTCGCTGGACGGCGCCATCAAGCTGAGTGACTTCGGCATCGCCAAGGTGGCGGGCGAGGAGCACACGCAGGCGGGCGTGCTGAAGGGGAAGATTTCGTACATCTCCCCGGAGGCCGCGTCCGGGCGCACGCTGGACGCGCGCAACGACGTGTTCGCGTTGGGCGTGGTGCTCTTCGAACTCCTCACCGGCACGCTCCCGTTTCGCAGGGACCACGACGCGGCGACGTTGCAAGCCATCGTCCGGGACCCCGCGCCAGTCCCTTCGCAGCTCAAGCCGAACATCCCGCAGGACGTCTCCGACCTCGTCCTCCGCGCGCTGGTGAAGGACCCGGCGCGCCGCACGCCGTCCGCCGCCGCGCTGCGCGAGGAAATCGAAGCGGTGATGGCGCATCACCGGCTCAACTCGTCGCCCGCGGCGGTGGCCCAGTTCTTCCGGGACACGCTGGGCGACCGGCTGGTGGAGTTCGCGCCGTCCGCCGTCGGCGGGACGGGAAGCCACCCGCGTCCGGTGCCTTCGGGCAGTGGCAGCGGCAACATCGGCAGTGGGGAGATGGCCGCGCCCACGGATGGACGGACGCCCAGCCGGGGCAGTGTGCCCATGGCCGGAAGCCGTCCTGGGATGAGCGGCAGTGGCGGCATTCCTCGCCCGGGCCCACCGGTTCCCCCGCCGCCCCCGCCACGGCCCGTGGGCGTCGCCAGCGCGGTTGTGCGGCCTCCCGCGCCGCCTCCGGCGGACGACTCCTTCCCCGGCATCTCCGTGTCCGAGGACGACGCGAACGACCGCACCGAGGTGGTGCCGCTCAACCTGGGCGCGCCGCCGCCTCGGACGGAAGCGCCGCCTCGGCCCGCTCCCGCGCCGCGTGCCTCTCAGCCACAGCCCGCCATGCCAGCGCCGCCGCCGCGTCCGTCCGGGCCGGTGCCAGGGCTGGGGCACGGGGCTCACGCCAGCGCGGCCCGTCCCGCCCAGCCGCCTCCGCCGCGGCCCGTTGCTCCCGCGAGCCGCGCTCCCGCGCCCGCGCCCGCGGAGAAACCGGCGGACAAGCAGCCCCCTTGGAAGTTGCTGGGCATCGTCGGTGGCGGCGCCCTGGTGCTGGCCGTGGTGGCGGTGGTGATGATGCGCGATGGCGGCTCGAACTTCGTCAACGTGGGGCCCGGGGAGCACGTCTACGTCGGCGGCCTGCGCCACGAGGCGGGGACGGAGGTGCATGACCCGTCGGGTGGCCCGCTGCTCATCTCCACGGCGGTGGAGGGGAAGCTGCGGCGGTTCGGAACCACGCAGCAGCGCGAGGGCATCGACGTGCGCACGCTGGCGGACGCCTCGCCGGAGCCTGGCACCACGGGCCTGCTGAGCGTGACGGGCGCGGCCCCTGGCTGTGAGGTCCACGTCGGTGGCACGTTGCTGCCGGGTGGAACGCCGCTGTTGAAGGCACGAATCGAAGCGGGCCGGGAGCTGGAAGTCCTGGTGCGCTGCCCCAGCGGCGTCAGCAAGCTGTGGGTGATGGCCGTGCCCGGACAGCAAATCGAAGTGAAGTCGCAACCGCGAAACTGAGCGGCGCGCTGCCGGGCGCCGAGCGGCGTCCCGGACGAAGGGTGCGAAACGCATGAAGGGCTGGACCCTCTTCCCTCACCTCGTGGTTCGCACCACGGGTTTTCCCTTCGATTGGCTGGAGCGGCTGGGGTGCCCGGAGGCCGCACGGGCCGCGCGCCAACTGGCCTCGGCGCGGCGGGAGCTGGAGGCGCTGAGAGCCCAGGGCCCTCGGGTGAAGCGGCCATCGCGCGCGGTGTTGTCGGCCCTGAAGGCCGGGCGCCCGGTGGACATCGAGGGGATGGAGTCACCCGAGCTGTTCGCTGAATGGAACGACCGTGCCCGGGCCGCGCAGGAGGCGGAGGCTTCCTTTCATGCGGCGATGAAGCAGGAGTCCCTGGCGGTGGAGGACGCGCTGAGGGCCCTGCGGCAGGAGCCGCGCTTCCTGGAGGCGGTGGCCAGCTCCAGTCCCCCCGTGGCGAGAGACCTGCTGGAGGGGCGAGACGGCGCGCGGTTGCGGCGGCAGATGGCCAGCTACCTGCAGCGCATGTGCGCGAAGAACGAGACGATGGGCTTCTTCGGTCCCATCAACTACGGCCGCGCGGACGCTGCGGCGCCGACGGGGGTGACGCTGCGTTGGTCCGGGCCGGAGGTGCTCACGGGGCGGAACACCTTCGCGGCGTCGTGGCTGGTGCAGGGGCTGGTTCGCGCCATCGCCTTCGACCCCGAGGTCGCCGCGTGGCTGGTGCTGCGCCGCAAGGCCTTCGCGGAGGTGCCTTCGCGCAAGACGCTGCCCGCGCCGGAGAGCGCGGAGGCGTTGCTGCCCCGGTTGGTGGAGGCGGTGGATGGAACGCGCACGCTCGCGGGGCTCGCCTCATCGCTGGGCGTGGCCCCGGGCCTGGCGCGCGAGGCGGCGCGGATGGGCTGCGAGAAGGGCCTGCTGACGCACCAGCTCGAGGTGCCCGCGGCCACGCATCACCCGGTGGACGACCTGGCCGAGCGCGTTGCGGGCCTGCCGTGTTCCGCGGCCCGGCGGCACGTGGAGGGCTTGAGCGCGCTGCTGGCGTTGATGGCCGGGTATGGCGCCGCGGATGCCGCGGGGAAGATGGCGCTCCAGGCCGCCTTCGCGAAGCGCGCGAATGAGCAGTGGGGCGTGGCGCCGCCATCCGAGCGAGGGCCCGCGACGGAGTCGCACAACTTCTACCAGGACCGGTTGGCGCTCCGGGAGGAGTGCGGCGGTGACCTGCGGCTGGAGGCCGGAGGTGAGCGGGCGCGTGAGCTGGTGACGCGCCTGGAGCCCGCGCTGGCGTGGATGGGAGCGGCGGCGCGGCGGACCCGGGAGGCCGCTCGCGCCACCGTGGCGGAGCTGGTGGGGGCGCGCACGGTGCCGTTCTGGAAGGTGGCGGCCGCGTACTCGGACCGGCCGGTGCCGTTGGATGGCTCGGTGGCGGAGGTGCTGGCTGGCGCAGTGGGAGACGCGTCCGCGCGCTGCGCGGACCTGGGCTCGGTGACGCCGCCGTCGCTGGACGGAGACGCGAAGGCGCTTCCGCTCGTCACGTCCATCGACCTGCTCGTGGGGGCCCGGGACGTGGAGGCCTGGAGCCGAGGTGAGTACGAGCTGGTGATGGGCGACGTGCACGACACGGCGCTGGTGTGGGGCTGGGCGCTCCAGTTCCACGAGGCGCGCGGCCGGGTGGAGAGCGCGATGGTGCGGGCGCTCGGCGCCTTGAGCAGGCCGGTGCCCCTGGTGACGGTGTTGGCGTCGCGGCGCACGGGCCTGCTGCCGTCGGAGTTCCCAGGGCCCGTGGTGGAGCTGGGCGGTGTCAGTGCCCGCGCCTCCGCGTGGCGGCTGCCGCTGGATGACCTGTTCGTGGAGAGTGATGGAACGCGGGCGCGGCTGGTGTCGAAGCGGCTGGGCTCCGAGGTGTGTCTCTACAACGGTGAGCTGGACAGTCTGGTGCACACCGCCTTCTCCCTGCCGCGCATCCGCCCGCTGCGCGTGTCGCTGGGCGACCACACGCCTCGGTTGACCCTGGGCGGTGTGGTCGTGCAGCGCGAGCAGTGGCGGCTGTCGCAGGCGGAGCGGGAGGCGCTGCTCGCGGGCCGCGATGACTCGGCGAGACTTCGCGCGGCGGTGAGCGTGTGGAGCGAGCGCGGGATGCCGGACTGCGTCTTCGCGAAGTTCAAGGACGAGCGAAAGCCGGTGCTGGTGGACGTGCGCAGCCCGCCACTGCTCCGCGTCTTCCTCAACCTGCTGGAGCAGAAGGAGGAGGTCCTCCTGTCGGAGATGCTGCCCTCGCCGGACCAGCTCTGGCTGCGAAGTGCCTCGGGCGGGCGCCACACCGTGGAGCTCCGTTGCACGCTGATGTGGGGCTCGGAGTCCGCTGCCGGAGCGCGGGAATGAGGTTGCTCGTCCTGCCACCTCACCGCGACGTAACGCTCGTCCCCGAGGCGCCGGAAGGGTGGCAGTGCGTCGACGTGGCCCGCGACTTCTGCCGGCGCGTCTTCGCCCACGACGCGGTGGAGGCCGCCGCCGCCGCACGCGAGCGAGCTCCTGCGACCGCGCAGACGATGCGAGAGCTGCTGCTGTTGCGTGCCGCCCAGTCGGTGCATGGCCGCGCGGACTCGAGCGTGAGCACCCGCCTGCGCGCGCTGGGGGCGGTGCTCTCCGCCATTTCGGGGCCGCCCGACGGAGTGCACCTCCGGCTGGACGATGTGGAGCTGGAAGGCGGCACGACCGAGCGGAGCGCGGACGTCTTGCGCTCCTTGGACCAGCTCGCGTCCTATCGGGAGGACCTGCCCCTCGCCGCTGCTCGCTTCGCCGGTGCCGATCGCGTGCGGCTCTGGCTCGAACGCGACCTGCAACTGCCTGCTGCGGCCTGGCTGGCGCGGGCCTGTCCGGAGCAGGTGCCGCTCGAAGTCGCGGGGCCATTCGCCTGGGCGCACAGGGCCGTCCTGGCTCAACTGTCCGTGTTCCAGCGCGCCACCTTCGTGGACGCGGCCCCACTGCGCTGGCGCGTGTCACCCGGATTGGATGAGGCGGTCTCGACGTCACTCGTCTGGCTTTCCGAGGCGCTGGAAGTGAGGGCCACCCCTCTGGACACGGTGCGCGCCCTCACGGGAGGCGCGGAGGGGTGGGCGGGGCATGTGTCGCTCGATTCGCTCCTGCATCCGGACGTGTTGGTGGAGAGCGGCTGCAAGGTGGCCGTCGTGGGGTTCTGCGCCGTGGACAGCGACGCCTGGATCGACCCCTTGGGTGCGCGCGTCTCCCGAGAGGCGCTGGCTCAGGGCACTCGCCGGCTTCGGGACGCGGGGGTTCACCTCGTGGCGGAGTGGTGGATTGGCGCGCCCGGCGTCGATGAAGCGGACCTCGACGCGACGCTCGCTGTGCTGGACGCGGAGCCGGTGTTCGACAAGCTCGCGGGAGTGCGTCCCTTCCACTGGCCTCGGACGCCTCCCGAAAGTGGCCGCCCGATGCTGTGGCCGGACGTGAAGGTCGGCGCGCCTCCCGACGACCGGGACCTCGCGAGGAGCCGGCCCTTCGAGCACGCCCGTTCCATTCCCAGTGCCCGTGTGCCGCAGGTGCTTGCTGGACTCGCGACGCGGCTGCTCGCGCGAGGGCCGCTGAGCCCGGGCCGGGTTGCCGCCGCGTGTCTTCCCGAGGTGTCTCGGCCCCGTGCAACGGACATGAGCGCAGCGGCCATCCAGCTCGATGCGGACTGTGCATGGGTCCAGCTCCCGGCGGGGCTGGATGGTGCTCCGAAGCCGTCGTGGTTCGCGGCGAACCTCCGCACGGGCTCGGTGCTCGCGATGGACGCGCGGCTGGCGCCGAAGCTCGCCGGCCTCGTCCGCCCCATGGAAGTGGCCAGCGTGCTGGGGGCCGTTCCCCAGGCGCAGCGGGAGAAGCTGGTGGACACACTGGTGGCCAGATCGGTGCTGACGAGGGTGAACGGATGAGCGAGCCCTGGACGTTGGGCGAGGTATTCGTGCTGCGGCACGCGGGCTTTCCCTTCGACTGGCTGGAGTCGCTGGGGATGTCCCAGGCGGTGCTGGACGACGTCGCCCGCTTGCTCGAGGCGGAGGACGCGCTCGTGGACGCCGTGCGCGCGGAGAAGGGCGCGTCCGGCGCTCAAGCCCTCCTCGATGCGCTGTCCCAGGGGCGTGAGCCCCGAATCGACGCACGGCTGGGGCCGTCGTGTCAGCACGCATGGGCTCGCTATCAGGAGCGTCGCGAGTCCGTTCAGGCGGGTTACGCCGCGGAACGAAAGACACTGCGACGGCAACTGCGAGAGCGAGCGGCGGAGCCCGCCATCCAGGAGGCCGTGTTCCTCTCCAGCCCGGCGATGTTCGACAACGTCTGGGTGCGCTACCTGCGCGGCGGGGAGCGGCCGGACACGTCCGATGCGCGCCGGGTGGAGCGGCAGGTCTACACCTACCTCCAGCGCTTCTGCGCGAAGAACGAGACCACCAGCTTCTTCGGCCCCATTTCCTACGGCGAGCGCACCACCGATGACGGCTACGACGTGCGCACGGTGCCCAGCGGAAACACGCGCCGCCGCACATTCTTCTCCTTCTGGGCGGTGACGGAGCTGGCTCGCGCGGTGGGGCGGGAGCGCACGCTGCGCCCGCACCTGCCGCTGCGCCTCAATCCGCTCTTCACGGTGACCCCGGGCCGCGCATTCTGCGAGCCGCTGAAGCTGGACGTCGCCTTGTCACCCGAGGCGGAGCGCCTGCTATCCGTGCTGCGCGAGCATCCCACACCCGCCGAGGCGGCCAGGGTGCTTGGCCTTCCCGTCGTGGACGTCGAGCGCCAGGCGCTGCCGCTGGTGAAGACCGCGTTGTTGCTCTGGGGCCTGCCGTTCCGGCCGAACGACTTCAGCACTTTCGAGAGCGTGCGGGACGCGGTGGCGGCGCTCCCCGACCTGGAGGCGCGCACACGCTGGCTGGAGCGGTTTGAGACCCTGGCGCGGCTCAAGGCGGACTTCGAAAGTGGAGACCTGGCCCAGCGGCGCGAGCTGCTGCCGCGCCTGGAGGCCGCCTTCACGGAGGTCACGGGCAAGCCCTCGCGCCGAGGTGACGGACAGGTCTACGCGGACCGGCTCATCCTCTACGAGGAGGCGAGCTCGCCTTTCCGGCTGCGCTTCGGCGCGACCTTCACCGCGGAGCTGGAGGCGGCGCTGACCGGCGCGCTGGAGCTGTCGGCCGCCTATGGCGAGAAGGTGCAACAGGGCTTCCGGGAGCAGGTCCGCGACGCACTGGGCCCGGATGCGGGCCCCATGGACCTGCTGGACTACGCCGTGCGGCTGCGGCCCGATGGCGTCACGGGCAGCCGCTTCTCGCCTGTGCCGCCGGTGATGCTGGAGTCCGAAGAGGGCCGCGCGCGGACGCTGCCCGTGGACTTCCTGGGCACGTCCATGCCGGGCGGGCGCTACGCCTTGCCGGACGTGTGCCTCGCCGCGAAGCCGGACGGAAGCGGCTTCGAGGTGATGCTGGCGCGGGTCCACCACCACCTGCTGCTGTGGAGCTGGCTGAGCGCGTTCCAGCCCGAGCGGGAGCGGTACGCCTCGGTCGCTTCGCGTTGGCTGGAACAGGACGCCGCGGCGCGGGGGCTCGTGGGGCTGGCCATCCGCAGGCGCAACAAGGGCTTCTACGTCTATCCGGGACGGCGGTTGGTGTACTCGGTGTCGGACGTGCTGGACGTGGACGAGGGGGCCCTGACGCCGGGGGACGTGAAGGTCCTCCCCACGCGTGAAGGCCCGGTGTTGGTGGACGGGAAGGGGGAGCGGCTGAGCCTGTACCTGCCGCTCGATGACTTCTCGTCCTATCCACCGTTCGCGGCGCTGGCGCATTCCCAGGTGCTGCACGCGCCGCTGCGGACGCAGGGCAGTCACCTGCCGCGGCTCAGCGTGGGCGGCGCGGTGTACCAGCGCGAGCGCTGGAACCTGGCGGCGGAGCGACTGGCACGGCCCGCGGGCTTCGAGCTCTTCCTCGCCGTGCAGCGGGAGCGGCGCGCGGGTGGGTGGCCTCGCTTCGTGTTCATGCGCAGCTCGAAGGAGCGCAAGCCGTACCTCATCGACACCGCGAGCCCCTTCGCGGTGGACCTGCTGTCACACCTGGCTCGGGATGCGGAGCGACTGTCCGTGGAGGAGATGTACCCGGCACCGGAGCAGCTCTGGCTGAAGGACGAGCGGGGCCGCTACACCTGCGAGCTGCGGATGCAGTTCACCCGCTGGAGCGAAGGACCGGCCTGACGCCCTTTGACAACCGGGGCGCATCGGCTACCAGAATGGTCCCTTCCCCGGCCTGGAGGTGCTTCCCGCCTTGCCAGGATTTCGGGTCCTTTTGAGGAGACAGTCAATGTCCGGTGAAAACGTCGTCGCTCCCCCCGTCAAGAAGCTGAAGCGGCCGGTGGAGGAGGTTCGCGCGGAGCTGCTGGCCGACGCGGACGTGAAGGAGCAGGCCCGTCTGCTCAAGGTGCCCGTCGAGGAGTACGTCGAGAAAATCATCGACTATGCCCTCAACCCGGAGAAGCCGCCCCAGATCCAGATCGTCCCCGACGAGGAGCTGAAGGCCCAGGACCCCAACGTGCCCACCATCGAGGAGCTTCAGGGGCACCTGCAGGACATCGTCGACGGCCGCGTCGTCATCAGCCGGGCGCATCAGCGGGACGGCTTCAGCGACCAGGACGCGGACGCTCGCTTCAAGTCGGCGCTCGCGTCCGACGCGGCGCAGACGGGCGCTCCCGAAAGCCGCAAGGGGACGTCCGCGAGCGATCTGCACGCCGCAGAGGGAAAGAAGCCCTCCACCGACAAGAATTGATCGGCGGTGGATCAGGCCCGGGGAGCATTTCCCGGAATCCTCGGTGCCTTGCCCCGGCGCTAAGTCCTTGAATTCAAATGGGCTTTTGAGTGGCGTCCGGTTTTTTCGGGTAACAGGGAAACAAATCTGCCCGTCTCCCGACAATTCTTACATCGGACGCACTTGATGGCTGCACGACAGCCATCCTCTCAAGGGGAACTACCATGGGCGGTCTCAAGGGAATCGTTGGCAAGGTGCTGAACGTCGTCAAGCCGTTCGTGTCCGCGGTCAACCCGCTGCTGGGCGCGGCGATGGGCTTCGCCAGCGGCCTCATCCAGGGCAAGAACCCGCTCCAGGCGCTCATGGGCGCGGCGACGGACCTGATTCCGGGTGGCGGCGCCTTCAAGAGCACAGTGGGCAAGTTCGCCAGCAAGTTCCTCATGGACGGCGCGGGCGGCAACAGCCTGCTGAGCGGCGCGCTGAATCTGGCCACGGGCAAGAGCAAGGTCACCGACGTGCTGGGCGACCTGATGAAGAACACGGCGAAGACGGGCCTGAGCCAGCTGGGCATGAAGAACGCGGCCGAGCTGTCCGCGCAGCGCATGTCGCAGTTCCTGGTTTCGTAATAGCATCGCCGGATGACGCCCATCCTCTACGTCCCAGAGCTGCACTTCGCTCAAGTGCAGGAGTGGCTGCAGTTCTGGGGCGATGCCGTCACGCCAGAGACGCTTCCTCAGACGGGCTTCATCATTCCTGGCAAGGCGGCGGGGTTCCTCTACCGGACCGACAGCTCGCTGGCCATGATTGAAACCCTGGTGGCCGCGCCGGGGCTGTCCAAGGAAGAGCGAAGCGCCGCGGTCGACCTCGTGGTGGCTGCCATCACTGAGGAGTCCACGCGGCTCGGGTTTCAATTGCTGGTGGGCTACACCCAGTTGGACGCGGTGGTGAAGCGCGCCGAGCGACACGGCTTCATCTACGTGGATGGTGGCTTTCACGTCATCGCCAAGCGTCTCAGGTGAAATGAAGCCTGGGGCCGACATCTTGATTCTCGGAGCCGGTGTCGTGGGCCTTTCGGCCGCGCGCCGGCTTTCTGCTTTGGGCGCGAGCGTCACGGTGCTGGACGCCGTGGATCCGGGAGGCCGGGGCTCGCGCGCCGCCGCCGGAGTCGCCATTCCGTCCGTGCGGTTGTTCGATGACCCGGTGATGCTGGCGTTCGCCCGGGCGGGTCGCGGCACGCTGGCGGAGGACCTGGCCTCGCTTCCGGGCGGTGACCAGCTTCGCCGAGGCAACGGCATCCTCCGCGTCGTCGCGGACGCGAAGGCGCGCGATGCGCTGGCGGCGAAAGCGGTGGCGGACGCGGAAGGACTGGGCACCTGGCGGGACGCCGCGAGCCTGGTGGCGCTCGAGCCCGCGCTGGAAGGCACGCCGCTGTTCGGGGCCTTCGAGACGGACCAGGGCCACCTCGTGGACACGGATGGCTACGTCGACGCGCTCCTGAAGGCCGCTGCTCACGTGGGCGTGCGGTTGCGGCTGGGCGTGGCCGCGCGCTCCGTTTCCGAATCCTCCACGGGGGTCGAGGTCCAGACGGAAGGGGAGACGCTCCGGGCGGACCAGTTGCTCGTGTGCGCGGGGCCCTGGTCGGCGGGCGTGGAGGGGTTGCCTTCGCTGCCGTTGAAGCCCTTGCGTGGGCAGATGCTGGTGGTGCACCAGCCGGGATTGCACCTGTCGCGCGTCGTCTCGGGGCCCTCGTACCTGGCGCCGTGGCGCTCGGGCGAAATCGTCGTGGGGGCGACGGAGGAGGACGCGGGCTTCGTGGAGCAGGTGACGCCCGCGGGCCTGCTGCACCTCAGTGCCACCGTCGCGAAGCTGGCGCCGCGACTGCGTGACGCCCGGTTCGTCCGCGCATGGGCGGGGCTTCGGGCCGCGACGCCGGATGGCCACCCGTACATCGGTCGTCATCCCGGCACCCGGCGCACCTACGTCGCCACGGGGCTGAGTGGCCAGGGCATCCTGACCGGCGCGTATACCGGTGCATTGCTCGCGGAGCTCGTGGCGCACGGCCATTGCGCCGCCGCCGAGCCCTTCTCGCCCGCGCGTCTCACCGACGGTTCTCCGCTCGCAACGCGCTGAGCAGGTGCTCGGCGCTCGCGGATGCGCTGATGCGCGCCGGTGGGACGTCAGTACAGGTTCACCGGGTCGAACGGGCGGTTGAGCTTCGTCCGGGCGCGAGGCAGCACTGCGTGTACCGCCTTCGCATCCCCCTGGGCGAGCGCGGCCTTCAGCGCCTCCGTCTGCTTCGGCCACGTCGTGCTTGCCTCAGCGCACCGCACCGCCTCTGACCAATCCGTGCGCCCAGCCGCCACGGCCTGACCAGCCAGGCTCTCCGCCGTCTTCAGCGGGTCCCCAATGGCGCGCGCATGCTCCTCCGCGCGAACGAACCAGTCCACGGCGACAGCGGGCTGTTGCTCGTCCAGGAACAAGCGTCCCAGCTCCGCGGCAATCACCTGCCGGTGGAACGAGTCACCCAGCGCATCGGCGTTGGCGAACGCCTCGGTGAAGTGGGCCACCGCCGCGTCACGCTCGCCAGCGGCCAGCTCCAGCCCCGCCAGCCGGTAGCGGTGGTGCTTGGCGAAGTTCACGCCCCAGCTCTCGCTGATCTTCTCGAACCGGCGCCACGTGGAGATGGCATCACCGAACTGCCGCGCCGTCTCCTGCAGATAGCTGGCGTTGGAGATGAGGTTGATTTTCAGGTGCGTGGCGCTCGCGTCGTGCAGGTCCCCCACGCAGCGCATGGCCTGCTTCTCCTCCACCAGCGCCATGTCCAGCTTGCGCTCCAGGAACCACGTCAGCGCGCAGACATTGCGCAGCCAGCCCTCCTGGAGCGCCCGGTCCGGCGACGTGCTGCGCTCCAGCGCGGCCAGTCCCGCGGCCACCTCCGTCCGCGCGTTGGGAAGCTGTCCGAAGCGCTTCGTCAGGGTGAGCGCGCGGAACATGTGCAGCCGCGCCACCAGCTCGGGCGGAATCCGGCATGCCAGCCCTCGCCCAAAGGCCTCCATCGCCGCGTCGTGCGCGCCGGTGTAGACATGGACCACGCCCATGCTGCGCGCGAACAGGGCCTTCAGCTCCTCGACGTCACCCAGGCTGGCGCGGTCAATCTCGATGGCGGGCGTGGCGAAGCCCGTGTCCAGCGTCTCCCAGGCCTGGACCACGCGAGACGCCAAGGCCGCGTCCGCGTTCGCTTCCAGCACCGCCAGCCCCTGCTCGGCGGCGAGCATGGCGCCTTCGTAGTTGGTGGTGAAGAAGCAGCTCCGGATGGCGAGGATGGCGGCGGCCACCCGGGTTTCGGGCGCCTGGGCCGCGTCCACGGCGACCTGGAGATAGCGCCCCTCCAGGTCCACCGGCGCTTCCTGCGCGCGCGATGACACCGGACCGGGCGTCGGCACGCGGGGCGCACGCATCCGGTCGCACAGCGCATCCAGGTAGGCTTGCCGCCGGGACTCGAAGGACTCCGCGCCATGGGGCCGGCGCACGTTCCACCCGGTGAACAACAGGGTGCCATCCAGCCCTTCCAAGCGGCTCCACTCGGTCGCCCGCATCACCGCGCGCAGGCTCACCAGGTCACATTCACCCGCGCCATGGAGCACCAGGGGCCGGCCGCTGACGCGCAGTGTCTCCACGATGGCCTTCGCGGCCACGTTGAGGACCCAGAACATCTGCTCCGATTCGCGGTGGAGGCGGCGCTCGGAGGGCGTCAGCGCCAGGTCACCGAGGTCCGGCACGCCGTCGATGGCGCCGGGAAACAGCCGGTTCCATTCGGAGGGATTCGCGCGGGACAGGGTGTGGACGACCTGGGGCGCGGCGGCTTCACACGCGCGAAGGACCTTTCTCAGCCCACCGAACGCGACAGGCAGGGCCACCCCCACGTCTACTTCGATGGCGTGCGAGGGCAGCGCGGCGGGCAGCGACGTCTCCACGGTGACAGCCAGCTCGCGGGGACGCGCGAAGGGGGGACTCACGGGAGGCTCCTCGGAGGGGCGCAAGGTGGGGGTGAGACACAAAAGCTGTCTCACACGCATCTTCACACCCTCTCAGGAACTGAGCAATCTGGCCTGCCCGGAAAATACCAGGTGAAACGTCACTTTCCGGGCGGAGCCGGATGTGTCGGGCCCAGCGCCTGGAGATCCGTTCCCAGCGGAGAACGGGAACGTCAGTCATGCGTGCCGATGTGCTGATCGCCGTGGTGAGCGCAGATCCAGTGGAAGGCGCAGGAGCAGGCCACGGCGCGGGCGCGGGTGCAGCACCGGCCGCCGAAGTGCTCGGGAAGGGCCGTGGCCTCTTCGTCCTCGGGAGGCTCTGGCAGGCACCGGGGCGCCGCGCGGCCGGACTCGGCGGGCTCATTGTCGCAGCAGCCGCGCTCCATGCAGCGGGGGCACAGGGACAGCTCGCAGTGAGCGCACCAGTCGAACACTTCACCGGCGCTTCCGCGGCGCTCACATCCTCCACAACTGTCGAACATGAACGACCTCCAGTCGCATGCCGATGAAGGTAGAGAGGGGGTCTGACAGGTGAAGCGTCCGATCCGTCACGCTCCACGTGTGAAGGCTTCCATCGGTGAACGCCCGGCGGGGGGAATGTGGGGCAATGAACCGTCGTGAGAGGAATACGGCGCGCGGTTGGAACAAGCTGGAGGACGGGCCCGTCATACCGGGGGAAGGAGCAGAGCCCATGCGCAGGCCACGGCGGATCATCGGTGTCTTCGGTTCTGGCAAGGAGGACCACGCGGAGCGGGTCATCCCGCTGGTCCGGTGGATCGCCGAGGCGGGCTTCGACCTGCTCACGGGCGCTGGCAGCGGGGTGATGCGGACAGCGGCGGATGCCTTCGTCCAGGTGGAGTACCGGCACGGCATCTCCATTGGCATCGTCCCTGGCACGGTGGAGGGCGGCGAGTACCGGCCCCGTTCGGGCTACCCCAATCCCAACGTGGAGCTGCCCATCTACACGCATCTGCCGCTCAGCGGAGAGCAGGGGACGGATCCGCTCAGCCGCAATCACATCAACGTGCTCACGCCGCACGCCCTGGTGTCGCTGCCCGGGGGCGCGGGCACGGTGGCCGAGGCGGTCCTGGCCCTGCGTTATGGCAAGCCGGTCATCCTCTACGGGCCGCCGGAGGCGTTCCGGCGCTTCCCTGCGGAGCTGGAGCGGACGGACTCCCTGGAGCGGGTGGCCGAGTTCCTCCGGGCCGCGGTGCGTGATCCGCTCCGGCTGGCCGTGCCGTAGTCGCTGGAAAACGTCTAGGATGATGCACTCGGGGGAACGGGCGGGGACCACCCAGGCAGGGCGGGCCGCGTCATCTCGAGTGCGCCATCATGATCAGTCCCGACCATCCGCTCGCCAGCTGGTTCCTCGTCATCGCCGGGACGCTCTTCCTGGTCGTCTTCGCGATTCCCCTGCTGCTGATGCCCCTGACGTGGGCGCGCTGGTTCGGGTGGCGGCTGCCGGAGGGGAACAACCACCTCACGGTGTACTTCGGGCGCTGCCTTGGAGCGGTGGCGCTGGCCATCATCCTCACGGCGGCCCGTTTCGTGTCACGGCCAGGCCCCGCCATCTTCGACCTCATCGGCTGGGTGTGTGCGGGAATGGTGGTTGTCCACACCTGGGGCGCGCTGAAGAAGGCGCAGCCGGTGTCGGAGACGGTGGAGATTGGCTTCTATGCGGTGGTAGGCGTGCTGGCCATGTGGATCCGCTTCAACGCCCTGGGCTGAGCGCACGGCCATGTCTCCGGTGGACATCGACCCCATCCTCGCGACGCTGGCGCCCTACATCCCCGGCGCCGTGCTCCGGCGTCTGGAGCGCACGGAGGCGCACGCGCTGCCGCTCGTGGAGCCGGTGCGAGGCGCCATCCTGCTCCTGGACATCGCGGGCTTCACGCCCATCGTCGTCAGCCTGAGCGGCGCCGGGCCCCGGGGCATCGATGCGCTCCAGCGGCTCCTGACGAGCTACTACACGGAGATGATCGACGTCGTGAAGGACCACGGCGGCGACATCTACCAGTTCGCCGGTGACTCCATCCTGGCCTGCTTCGAGGTGGAGCCGGGCGTGGATGCCAGCGGCGCGGTGCAGCGCGCGGCCCGGTGTGCGTTGGACGTCCAGCAGCGGCTGTCCCGCTTCGCGCAGTTGGAGCTGCTGGGTCAGCGCTTCAGCGTGTCGTCGCGCATCGGCATCGGGTTCGGCGAAGCCCACCGGGTGGTGTTGGGCGCCACGGGCATGTGGATGCACCCCGCGCTCATCGGCCAGCCGCTGGCGCAGGCGGTGGCGGCGGAGAAGCGGGCCACGGTGGGGGAGGTGCTGCTCAGCCCGGAGGCGTGGGCCCTGCTGCCGGAGCCGGCCCGTCAAGGCGAGGCCCGCGGCAACGCCTACCGCCTGGCGCCCACCGTGCCGTTGCGCGTGCCTCCAGCGCCCGGCTTCGTGTTGCCCTCCGGGCCGGAGATGGTGGCCCGGTGCTCGCTGCTGCTGCACCCGGTGCTCTTCACGAAAATCACGACGGCGCACCAGGAGTTCAGCGGCGACTTTCGCGACGTCACCTGCTTCTTCCTCCGCTTCGACAGCCAGCGTGCGTCCTCGCGGCCGGAGGACTTCACCCGCGACCTGAACGCCTTCTACGAATACGTCCAGCGGGAGAGCGCGCACCACGGCGGCGTGTTGCTGATGACGGACTTCACCGACAAGGGGAACGTCCTCTACGTCATCTTCGGCGCGCCCACGGCCTTGCAGAGCAAGGAGGTGCTGGCCTGCCGGCTCGCGTGCAAGCTGATGCGGGAGCGGGAGTCCTTCCCCTTCGTCTCATCGCTGCAGATTGGCATCGCCACCGGTCCGGCCTACTTCGGCGACATGGGCTCGCCCTGGCGCAAGGGGTACTCCGCGCTCGGCGAAGTCGTGAACATGGCCGCCCGCCTGATGACGCACGGGCAGGGCAGCGGCATCCACATCGACGCGCAGACGGAGCGCAAGCTGCACCAGGGCGGCTTCGACACCGCGTTCGTGGAGGACGCGCGGCTCAAGGGCGTGTCACGCGCGGTGCCTGTCTACCGGCTGTCGGCGGAGGTGCGCCGCAGCCTGTTCCTCAAGGGCAAGGGCGACATCGTCGGCCGGCAGCGCGAGTTGGAGGCGCTGCGCCAGGACGTCGACGCGTCGCTGGAGGGCCACGGCCGCATCTGCGTGGTGTCGGGCGAGGCGGGCATCGGCAAGTCGCGGCTGGGCGCGAAGGTGGTGGAGGTGGCGGAGACGCGAGGGGCCCACAGCCTCTACGGCATCTGCTACTCGTATGAGATGTTCACGCCCTTCTTCCCGTGGAAGGAGGTGCTGGTCCAACTCTTCGGACTGCACGAAGGCGACGACGTGGAGACGCAGCTGTCCCAGCTGCGCCAGGGCTTCGCGGGCCTGGAGGACACGGGGCCGGAATGGATACCCGTGCTCGCGGGCATCCTGGGGTTGCCCGTGGAGGAGTCACCGCTCACGCGCGACCTGGATGCCCGGCGGAAGAACCAGAAGCTCTTCCAGGTCATCCTCCAGCTCCTGGAGAAGGTGTCGCGCCAGACGCCGGTGCTGCTCTTCTTCGAGGACCTGCACTGGGCCGACAACATCTCCGTCGACCTCATCGAGTACGTCGCCGCGCGACTGTCTCCGCTGCGGGTGACGCTGCTGGTGACGATGCGGCCGGGCGAGCACCTCAAGGGCCTCAAGGGGCTGCCCGGGCTGCGCTGGTTGGACTTGTCCAGCCTGGATGACGAGGACACGCGGGCGCTGCTGCGGCTGCACCTGCGCATGGAGACGCCGGACACGGCGCTGGAGGACCTGCTGCTGGCCAAGGTGCAGGGCAACCCGTTCTTCACCGAGTCCATCGTCCAGGGCATGGTGGAGAAGGGCTACCTGGGACCGGTGGCGCCGGGCGCGGAGCGGTTGGAGCTCAAGCGCAGCCTGCAAGGGCTGGAGCTGCCGGACTCCATCCAGGACGTGGTGCTGGCGCGCATCGACCTGCTCACGGAGACGGAGAAGCTGGTGGTGCGCGTCGCCTCCGTGGTGGGCCGCATCTTCACGCTGGAGGCGGTGGCCGCGCTGGCGCCCGGTTCGGTGTCCCCGGAGCGGATTCGCGAGGCCATCGACACGCTGACGCGGCTGGGGCTCATCCTCCTGGAGTTGGAGGAGCCCTTCACCTGCATCTTCAAGCACATCGTCATCCGCGACGTGGCGTACACCACGCTGCTGGTGTCCGCGCGCGAGGACCTGCACCGGCGCATGGCGCGCTTCATCGAGGCCCGCGCCGGGGAGAACCCCGTCAAGTCGGCGGGCATCCTGGCCTACCACTCGCTGGCTGGAAACGACGAGGTGAAGGGCCTGGAGTACACGTTGATGGCGGCGCGCAGCGCGCGCGAGCAGTACGCCAACGACGACGCCGTCCACCACTACAACCGGGCCATGGAGATTCTGGGTGGCACCGTGGCGTTGGACCCGGAGGAGGTCCTCCTCAAGACGCACGTCGTGATGAAGGAACTGGCGGAGACCCTGCTCAACGCGGGCAACTACGCGGGCGCCATCCTCATGTTCGAGCAGTGTCTGGCGGACGAGGAGCAGGTGCCGCGCCGCGCGGAGATTCACCTGGGCCTGGGCAGGGCCCACCAGGAGAAGGGCGAGTCGAAGCGCGCCATCCAGGAGCTGGAGACGGCGCTGGAGCTCATGGGGCGCACGATGCCGCGGAGCATGGCGGCGCTGGTGCTGCGCTCGGTGCTCGCCATGGGGCTGCACCTGCTCTACGGCCTGTTCCCCTGGCTGGTGCGGCCGCTGGGCGCGCGGCTGCCGCTGTACCTGAAGCAGCTGTCCACGCTCATCTCGCTCATCAAAATCTACTACTTCGCGGACATCGGGAAGCTCACCTGGGCCACGCTGGTGGCCACGACGATGGCGGAGCGCTCGCGCAGTGAGTACGGCCTGAGCCTGGCGACCAGCTACTACGGCTCGCTGCTGTTCGGCTCGGGGATGGTGGGGCGCTCGGGGCACTGGTGCCAGCGCGCGCTGGAGCATGCGCGGCGCTCACGGGATACGGCGGCGGAGGGCGTGGCGTTGAGCCGGCTGGCCACGCAGTCCATCTTCACCAACGAGCAGGCCCGCGCCACCGAGTACGGCGAGCAGGCGGTGTCACTGCTGCGGCAGGTGGGGGACATGTGGGAGGTGCAGACGGGGCTGATGATGCTGGCCACCAGCCAGTTCCTGGCCTCGCGCTTCCAGGATGCGGAGCGTGCCTACCTCGAGATGGGCCGCGTGGGCGTGGAGCTCAACGCGCTGATGCACCAGGGCTGGTCCCACGCGTGGGTCCCCATGTGCCGCTACCTGCGGGGCGATGGGGATGTCGGGGAGCTGTGCGCGGAGCTGGAGGAGGGCCTGCGCATCAGTATCGACGTCCAGGACCTGGCCAACCAGTGCGCCAGCCTCAATCACCTGGTCAACGTGGCGGTGCGCGAGCACCAGGTGGAGGAAGCCGCGCTGATGGCGGTGCGCGCCGACGAGGCGCTGTGGCGCTACCACGTGCTGGTGCCCTTCCTCCAGATTGGGCTCGTGGACGCGGCGGAGGGCGCGCTCTTCGCGCTGGAGCAGGGCGCTGTCTCCGTGCCGCGCGAGCAACTGTGGGCCCTGTACCGCCGCTGCGCGCTCAAGGCGCGGGCGTTGGGGGCGCTCTATCCCTACCTGCGCGGTCCGGCCATGCGGGTGATGGCGCGTGCGAAGGCGCTCAAGCGGGGCGCGAAGGCCGCGGAGCCGCTGTTCGACCGCGCGCTCGAGGTGTTGGAAGCCACGCCCAACCGCTGGGAGACGGGCGTGGCCTACCTGGACGCGGCGGCGGCGTTGCCTCACCGGCGCACGGCGTTGCTCGCCCGTGCGCGTGGCATCTTCACCGCCATCGACGCGCAGGCGGAGCTGCGGCGGGTGGCGCGGCTGGAGTCCGGTCCACAGGATACGGCGCCGATGCTGGCGGCGGCGCTCACGTGAGCCGCTGCGGCTGAAGGCCCAGCTGGGCCATCTGCTGCGTGTCCCAGTACTCCAGGGCGTCCTGCCCGGCGATGTAGCGCCGTGCCGTGTTCTTCACCGGGTTGCGGATGCTCACGATTTCGGGCCCGGAGAAGAGGATGGTCTGCTTGTACCGGGGCATGTCGCTCATCGTGAGCTTGGACCAGTAGTGGCGGGCGATGTTGGGCAGGCTGCCGAGCTGCGCGCAGAGCCGGTGGAAGTGCTCCACCACCTCGGATGTGTCCAGGTTCTTGGGGCGGTGGCAGAGCGTGTAGCCGTCGTAGTCGCGGCTCAAGGTGCCTGGCAGCAGGCGGTTCTCTTCCTGGAGCTCGCGGAAGAAGGGCGTCTCCGGATAGGGGCAGACGATGCCCAGGAAGGTGACGGAGAAGTACTGGAGGTCGGAGAGGTACTCGGGGAGCTTCTCCAGGTACGCGTTGGTGTCTCCGTCCGAGCCCACGATGAGGCCGAAGGACAACAGGATGCCGGCGGAGAAGACGCGGCGGATGACGGCGTCCACTTCGCTCAGCTTGTTCTGGCCCTTGTTCATGGCCTTGATGGAGTCGGGGTTGAGGGACTCCAGGCCGGTGTAGACGTAGCGGCAGCCCGCCTTCGCCATCAGCTTCACCAGCGACTCGTCCTTGAGGACGTTGAAGGTGAGGGCGCAGCCCCACGTCTTCTTGAGCGGGATGAGGGCTTCACACAGCTCGCGCAGGTATTTCGGTGAGCCACCGAGGTTGTTGTCGAGGAACACGAAGGCGTCATCCATCAGCCCCATGAAGTTGGGGTTCCAGTGCATGTGCTGCTGGATTTCGTCGATGACGTGGGCGACAGGGCGATAGCGGTAGCGCTCGTTGCCGGTGAGGACGCAGAAGTTGCAGGAGAAGGGGCAGCCGCGTGAGGCCTCGATGCCGGGCAGGCGCAGCTTGTTGTGGGTGAAGTCGATGAGGTCGTAGCGGTAGGGCCGGATGGCGGCGGGGCCCAGCGGCGGGCGCTGGTAGCGCGGCTGGAGCTGGCCCTTCTCGAAGTCCTCGATGAGCGCGGGAACGTTGGCCTCGGGCTCGCCGGTGATGACGGCGTCGAAGTACTGCTGGGCGTCGTCCGGGAAGTAGCTGGAATGGCGGCCGCCGGCGACCGTCGTCATGCCTCGCTGGCGGAAGAGGGTGGAGAGCACCTTGGTGTGCTCGTAGAAGGAGTGCAGATAGGAGAAGAAGACGAGGTCCCAGTGGCGGTCCATCGGGATGTCGCGCTCCTTCTCGTTGAAGATCTCCACCTCCGCGTGCGGGGGGCACAGGCCGGCGATGAGCTCCGGCACGGAGGACTGCATGATGGAGGGCTCTTTGAGACGCAGCCGGGTGGGGTGCGTGTACGTGGCGATGACGGCAATCCGCATGCGATGACGTGGCTCCAAGACGAGGCGGCGTGGCCACGGTGCGGCAAGGAGCACTTGTCACATGGTTCGGCTCCCCCCGGCCTGGCCGTGAAAGCAGAATCCCCCCGTTTCAAGCTTCACGCAAAATGACAGCGGCTTGATGTCGGGGACCGGCGACGCGGGCGATGCAGGAACGTCCACTCCACACCCCGCAACCCGCGCTCAAGCGGAAGGGTGAGACGGACCCTCACAAGTTCCAGACTGTCGTGTTTCGCGCGCGATTCATCGTGCAGTCGGCTTCGTCACACCGTGTGCATGGAGTTTCAATGAGTGGGTCATTATCTAGTCAGGGTTGGCTTGCGCCCCCCGGCGCGCACCGGTTCTTCCCGCCCCCTCATCCGCCGAGCGCCCTCCCATGACTGTCAGCACCTGGAACATCGACGCTTCCCACTCGTCCGTCCTCTTCGTCGCGCGCCACATGGTGGTGGCGCGCGTCCACGGTCGCTTCGAGCGTTTCTCCGGAATCCTCCGTGTGAATCCCGAGCAGCCCACTCAGGGTGAAGTCGAGATGTCCGTGGAAACGGCGAGCATCTACACGGGCTCGTCAGACCGGGACGCGCACCTGCGTTCACCGGACTTCCTCGACGCCGACGCCGCGCCCAAGCTCACCTTTCGCAGTACCAGGATTGAACCCGCGGGCGGTGCCAGCTTCCGGCTCCTGGGCGACCTCACCATCCGCAACGTCACGCAGCCGGTGGCCTTCGACGCCCGGCACATCGGCACGTCGAAGGACCCGTGGGGCAACTCGCGGCTCATCTACTCGGCGCGCACCACCGTCAACCGCACCGATTACGGCATCCGCTGGAACAAGACGCTCGACAACGGCGGCTGGCTCGTCAGCGAGAAGATCGATCTCGAGCTCGACATCCAGGCCATTCCCGCGACGGCCTGAGCCGGCCTCAGGGCGCGGGCAGGAAGTCCGCGTACACGGCGGCGTGGTCGGACCCGCCATAGCCGCCCCGTGGGTCCCTCGCCGTGCGGAACGAGCCGGGCACATACGAGCCCCCGCCGCGCGCCAGGTACAGGTGGTCAATGGCCTGGCGGTCGCCGTGGTAGGTGTACGTCCACGTCTCGCTGGCCGGCCGGTCGCTGGAGACGCGCAGCAGCGCGTCGTCGCGCTCCAGCGCGGTGATGGGCTCCGAGCCCGGTACGTCGTTGAGGTCTCCCCCGAGGACGACCAGCGCGTCTGGAGCCGCCTGGGCCGCGCCCGCGACGATGTCCCGCGTCGCCACGGCCTCGGCGAAGCGGCGCCCGGCGTCGTCGTTGGACTTGGAGCGGAAGTGCGCGGAGAAGACGATGACCTTCTTCCCGTCCACGTCCAGGTGGACCTCCAGCAACTCGCGGGAGAACCGGGTGGCGGAGCCATCCGGGCGCCACAGCGTGCGTTCCCGATGCCCGCGGACGTCGGTGATGGGGTGAACGGAGAGGACGGCCACGTCCACGGACGCCGCGGCGCCCGTCTCGCCCAGCTCCGAATAGCCGAAGCGGGGGAGCCGTGACGTGAGCGCGTCGAGCGAGGCCTGGGTTTCCACCTCCGCCAAGAGCACCACGTCGGCGTTCAGTCGCGAGATGGCGGACGCGAGCCGGTCCGCCTGGAGACCGAACTCGGAGGGGGTGGGCAGCGCCTCGTAGTTGCTGCCGCCGCACGCATCGGAGTCGCACACCGTGTCAAAGAGCCGCTGCACGTTGAAGGCGGCGATGCGCACGCTGCCTTCGAGCGCAGTGTCGGGCGGTTGCTGCGGTCCACAGTCAGCCCCGACACACGGCTCATTCGGCCCCGGCGGTGTTTCACGCCCCTCGCAGGCGGACAGCGACAAGAGGGCGGCCAGCAGGGCCGCGGCGCGGAGGCGCTTGCGGTCCCTCGACGCGGAGGGAAGGGGGCGTGACATGGGGCCGTGAGACTAGCCCATCGCGGCCCGGGCGCGGGCAGGCAGGCGGGGCACAGTGTCACTAGGAGGCATCCTAATCTCACGCGCATTGCCTACTGCTGGGCGTTACGGCATGAGAACGCACGGCGGTGGGTTTCGAGATTACCGTACGGACAGTTTGTGCGGAGGGGAGTGCGCGGCATGGTGGTCGAGATTCTGATCGGCGCAGCGGTGATGACGCTCATCACCGTGATCTTCACGGGGCCCGGCATGTGGAGCTCCACCTGGGGCTATCGGAAGAAGGAGGGACAGGACGCGTCGAGGTCCCCCGGCGAGAAGAACAAGACGCCGTAGTCTCCCGCGCCCGGCGTCACTGGCAGATGCCGGGGCAGTCCGTTGCTCCCGAGCCAGGCGAGCAGGCATCCAGCGGATCGTCCACGCAGCGTGTCCCCGTGGACACGCAATCGCCATGGAACGCACCGCAGCATTCGACGTACCCCTGAGGCACGTCGCACGGCGTCGCGAAGCTCCGGCACTCGGCGCCGCCCGAGGCAGGCCGAGCGAACACCCGCACCTGTGCGCAGGCATCGCCGTCATCGTCGGAGGTTCCGCTGCAAGCCGTGAGGAGCAGCGGGGCCAGGACCGCGAGCGCGGCCTTCATGTGTCGGTTCATGTCCGCTTTCTGGCCAGGGCTGGCCCGCGCGTCCAGTCCCCCGCACCCAAGGTGTCAGGAGGATGAAACGCGAGGCGCGTGTCACTCCACCAGCAGCCGCTTCACCGGTGCGGGGTCCACCGCGACCATCAGCGGCCGGGTGAAGTTGCTGAACGACACCAGTGCCTGACCGGGGGCCAACCGCGACACCCGGTTCCAGAGGCTCTCGTCGATGCTGCCCGCGGTTTTCTGCATGCGCGAGATGACAGAGCTGTCGGCGATTTTGTGGATGACGAAGTTGTTGATGAGGCCCAGCACCTCGTTGGGCAGGTGCTGCGGAAGCTGGGTGACGAAGACGAGCCCCATCCAGCGCTTGCGGCCCCGCTTGGCAATCTTCGCCACCTGTTCGAAGAGCACGGGCATCTGGGCAATGCGGTTCGCGGAGAGGAACTCGTGGGCCTCTTCGATGATGATGAGGACCGGCGTGACGGATTGGTCCTTCGCGTTGGCCCGCTCGTAGCGTCGCTCCTGCGCTTCCTGGAGGCCCCGCAGGATGTCTGCGATGACCAGGTTGTTGAGCTGCGGTGAGTCCGTGTCCGACAGGTCGATGACGGAGACGCGCCCGGGTGTGAGCATGGACTCATAGGCCACGCCTTGCTCGTTGCCCACGTCGAAGATGCCCAGGCGCCGCAGCCGGTGGAGCTTGCTGGCCAGGGCCTTCCAGCTGATTTCGTGCCGGCTGCTCTGGGCCATGACGCGCGCCATGACCCGGCCGAAGTTGCTCCTGAACTCTGTGCGCAGCATCAGCCCGCGCGATGGCGCCTTGGCCGTGACGTCCGGGTCGGCCTCCGCTTCGTCGTTCTCCTCGAGCAGGGACGCCTGCTTCCGAGGGGTGGCGCGTGACTTGCCACGCGTCTCCGATTTGCCTTCGTCACTGAGGCTGTAGATGTACGCGCTGACCACGTCCAGCACGTGGTCGATGGTCATGTGCGGAAAGCCCGTGGACAGTTCGTCCACGTCGAGGACCTGGCGGCGCTCTTCTTCCGTCTGCGGGTAGATGTTGAAGTCTTCGAGCAAGAGCTTGGTGACGTCGTACGCCTTGAGGAACCGCTCCTGCTGTGCGTCCGACATGTCGAGAATCTCCGCGAGCGCGTACGGAGACAGGCTGGAGAACTTGAGCGAGAACGCGTGCTTGTTCCGGTGTCGCGGATTGAGGCTGTCGCGCCCGGTGAGGTGGTGGATGTGCAGGTCCTTGACGCCCTGCGGACGCTGGCCTCGCCGTTTGAGCGCCTCGAGCATGGCGGCATGGTCGGTGGGCTGGTCCACGTGCGTGTATTCACCCTCCACGTCGAAGACGATGGTCGCGATGCCATCCGCTTGGGCTCGGTGGATGAGCGTGGCCACCGTGGTGGACTTGCCGCCGCCCGTTGTTCCGATGATGCCCGTGTGGCGTGGGAGGATGGACTTGTCCCGGGGATTGAGCCGGGCCTCCATCTTTTCGTACCCGACCACCAGCCCCAGGCACATGTCGCCGCCGACGCCGAGCACGCGAGCGCTCTCCGCCTCGTCGAGCAGGTAGACGGGGCTCTGCGGCCGGGGCCGGAAGCGGGGAGGCTTCAGCGTGCCTTCGACTTCCTCTCCGACAATCTCAATCTCCGCGCGCCCGTGATAGTCGAATGTGTACGCCAGCTTCTTGCCGTGGGTGACCACGCCAATGGCCATGGTGGAGTTGGCGGGCACCGCGTTCGGTTCCGCGAAGGGGCCCCGCACGACGACGCCCAGGTAGGCGCGGTTGTCCTCCCTCGACCTCACCCGGACCAACGTCTGGGACGCGAGCAGGTGCAAATCCTCACGCGTGAGCAGCACGGTGATGAGGTTGTCCTGGCTGGAGGTGACGTCGAAGTGGGTGAATCCCACCGCCGCTGCCAGCTCGGGATCCACCTGGGGACCGGTATGGGCCTGGTTCCTGAGTTCGTCGAGCTCGTTCAGCGTCTTGGGTGGGGTCGGTCGAACGACCGCACCGTCAGGCTCCCGCGGAGGCACGGGTCCAGGGGCCTTGCCATTCATGACAGGGGCTGCCGCCGGGGGGACGGCGCGGTGCTGACCATTCTTCTCGGGCGGCAGCCCCTGTCATGAAT